>SLSB01000145.1 GCA_007130675.1 Candidatus Hydrogenedentota bacterium
AAAATAAACCATCACAACGATGGGGAAAAAGACGACAAATTCGAGCGAGTTAAACAGCATTATCAGTCACGCTTACCCCCGTCCGATATGCGATATGCGTGAACTATAGGCAAGTATTATATATGTTGTCAACGGCTGTCTATTTGACCCCGTTACGTCATACGGCCCGCAGCATTGCCGGATACTTCTCGGTGTTTCGGGGGGCAAAAATATTCGCTCTCCGCACTGCGGAGGCCTCCATTTATTCCCATTCGGGGAGGGGAACGTAGAAGACGTTTTCGACCTTGTTGCGGCTCGAGGTAAACACGAGCGCGCGGTTGTCCGGCGTGAACGAACCGTGGGGGTGGGTGCGGTATTCGCCGGCATTGTGGCCCTGGGTCAGGAGTCTGCGTTCGCGTGTGGGCGCATGGACGAGCCATATGTTGCGGTCGAAATCATCGGCGAGTGCCCATTGCCGGTCTGGGCTGCCGTGGGTATGCCACGCGGGAAATTGTGAGACGATGGACATCTCGCCCTCGGGTCCAGTGGCCAGCGAGGCTTCGGCGATGCCGTGAGGCTTGGCGTGCATGGCGTCGTCGTAGGGCCATATGGTGAAGATGATGTCATCAGGCCCCCACCAGACCTCGTGGGTGACCCATTCGTTGTAGGTTTCTTTGTAGAGCGGCTTCAGGCCGCTGCCGTCACCGCGAACAAACCAGATGCGCTGGGGTGCGTCGCCGCCGGTCTCCCAGCAGAACATGAGTTCACCCGGCCGCACCGGATTTGCCTGAAAATGGCCCACTTTGAAATCAACCTCGGCCACGGTCCGGGTTTCGCCAGTGGCCAGGTCAAAGGCCGCCACGGCGTGCCTCGCGTCGTCGTCATCCTCGGACAGTTTCGCGCCGAAATACAAGGTGGTTCCGTCGGCATCCACCGTGATGTCTCCCGAGAAGCGCTGCCAAGTCTCGGGGATGCGCCCGAGCAGGCGCGGCGTGTCCTCGCCGTGAAACAGTTTGACCACATCCACGGCGAAGACCTCGGCTTGGGCCATGAAATAAAGGTTATTGCTGGTCCATGTCATGGTTCCGCGCCGGTAATCACCGGTAACCAAAGGGCGCACCTCGCCCGACTCGAGCTCGAGCAGATGCGGGCGTCTTCCAGTCCCGGCTCTGCGCGACATGAACAGGAAGTAGCGCATGTCAGGCGTCCACATCGGGTGCGTCTGATACACGACCTCGTCGTCCATTTCCCCGCGCGTGAGATTGAACACCCTGACACCGGTGACTTCGTCCACGTAGGATGGATACGTTCTTGAGAGTGCCCATTCGTGGGGTGTTTGCTCTACCGATGGCGCCGCGCCGGCTCGGCGGCCCAGAGATGCGGCCGTCGCCCCCGCCGCGAGGCTTTGGATAAACGTGCGCCGGGTGAGAGGATGATGGGCTCCGTGTTTCATGGTTTCCTCCAGCAAGTTTATCGGCATCTTCTCCCGCAACGGGTCCCGAGCCGGAGGGGCTCAGTTGCCGGGCGGGGTCAACTCGCTTCGTTTGAGCGTCAACGTGTAGAGTTCTTCGCCGTCGTCCTGGATCAAACGGAACGTCACTTCCGGATCGGGCAGCGTGGCGTCGATGTCAAACTCGCCAAACGCATATTTCTCCGCGATACCGTAGAGTTGTGTGGTCCATTCCGGATCGGTGACGGGAGGCCCTCTTCTTCCGCCCAGGCTGGCCACTTCAAACTCGTAGAACGAGAATCCCGACGGCCGGG
The DNA here is from genome assembly GCA_007130675.1 of Candidatus Hydrogenedentota bacterium. Lineage (GTDB taxonomy): Bacteria > Hydrogenedentota > Hydrogenedentia > Hydrogenedentales > SLHB01 > UBA2224. The sequence goes on from SLSB01000145.1 coordinate 1,744, forward strand.
GAATGCGGAACCCGCGCGCACCATGGCGGTCGCCCGATATCAGCAGCACCCCGCCGATCTGGTGCTCTTCGATGAGGTTTAAGATTCGTTCGCGCCCCTCGGGGTCCCATCGGCCCCACGAGTCTTTGCCGTTGCTCACGTAATCGCTCCACATGGTGCCGCATGAAAGAATGATGAACGGTCCCTGGCAATCGAGGAGCTGTTCTTCGAGCCACTGCATCTGCTCGTCGCCCAGAAACGAACCCGGCTCGTTCTCGCGGAAGTACCGGTTGTCGACCATGATGATGTCGGCGGGGCCAATGCGTGTGCGGAGAAACACCCCGCCGCCCTCGTCTGAGAAGCCGTACGACGGGTTGTTCCAGGCCTGCGCGAAGACGCGGCGCACGCCGACGCGGTCCTCATGAGTAAACCCCTGCGGGATGCCGCCCAAGTCATTGTCAAAATAGTCGTGATCGTCCCATGTAGCATACACGGGGATCGAGGCAACCAGTCTCTGCCAGCCGGGGTGAAGCTCGCGCAGCAGATAGTCGGCGCGGTGCATATTAAGAAGATTGTTTCGGTCTTGGACGGCAATATCGCCGAGCAGCAGCATGGCGGCTGGCTCACGACTCAGGATGCAGTCGGCCTGCGCCTCATTGGCAAGTCCCCACCGGTGGAAACAGCTTCCAAACGCAATGCGGACGTTGCCTGGCTGGGTCTCGGGCGGTGCGGTCACGATGGCTGCGTCGTCGGGCATGGCAATCGGCTCACCGTCCGCCAGAACGCGGTAGGGATACCGGGTCGACGGCTCGAGACCGGTCACGGGCACAATAGCCGTCAGGTCGGACTCGGGGGCGCTGCGCACAGGGCCGAATGCCCGTTCTTCTCCAT
>SLSB01000229.1 GCA_007130675.1 Candidatus Hydrogenedentota bacterium
GCGGCACTTTCAACTCAAGAACGACAAGGGCGCCAACAACAGTGGAACCTTACAAGAACAGTTCTGACAACATGCATCGCCATAGCGGGGTCATTGCAGCGCCAACGGAATCATGAATTCACCCATTTTGATCTGCAGACCAAACTGGCTGTTTTCAAGGTTTAGTTAGCGCTTATGGGGTTGCCACCCGGGGCTACGCTATGGCGTGCCTTCGGCACTCTGGCAAGATTGCCGGGTCATTCCAGACTCAGTCGTTACACACTTGCGATGCGCAAGTTTTGAGAAAAACACTGTCGCTTGCAAGACTAGCCGCAATATCTCACCAACTCAGGCATGCCTGAGTTGGTGAGATATGCGCAGACTTGGGTTGCGGAGAAGGCCCCCGCTTCTTCTGCAAAACAGATTGGTTTGGGATATTTCACAGCAGCTTACGACATCTAAGAATTGCAATCCATTCATGCAAAACCGTTTGCGTAAGACTCGGATGCGCCCCCATCCGAAAGCTGTGAAATATCCGGGCTAGACGATGACGTGAGGGGCGTGTTTCCAGCTGCCTTTTCTTGGAGATCGTGCGAGTCCTGAGACCCGTTGCTCCGGCTACGTTTCCCCGCGAAAGACCTTCTTCAGGGCGTGGTAGGCAGGTTTAGGGTTGCGGTCGAAGTCGATGAACGCGTTGTTGGCGGGACACGGGAACGCGTCGTGGCCCATCCAGACGAGAAACCCGCCACACGTCGGGAAACGGCTCTTGCAGGCCGCCGCCGCGATGGCGTAGGCCTCGGCCTGCTCTTCCTGGGTGACGCGGATGTATTCAGCGAGGGCCTCGTCATCGGGAAGTTCATCGAGTGTTTCACGGAACCGCGGCCACTGGGTCCACCACATGGCGGTGTGCCGCCAATAATCGGTGGCCGGGGGCCAAACCGCCGCGTTGCCGCCGTATTTCTGAAACATATCGAGGCTTTGCGCACCGGGCATGCCAACTTCCGAGCGGAACAAGGCGTCGTCACGCGCCCAATAGCCGCGCCACTCATCGAGATTCTCGGCCCCTTGTCCAAACCCCCACGGCCCGTGCACGTCGTGCAACGTGCCGGTGCCGAACCGGTCGGCTGGCCCCCATTCCCACGGACCGCTCGCCGACGTAGGCAGAAACCGGCGGCCGGGATCCCAATGCTCGACAACGTCTTTCATGGTCGCGATGCAGGGATGCGTGTAATCGCAGGGGACATTGTCGATGCCCTTCCGGCCGCCGCCGAGGAGTTCGTTGCCCCCGCACCACACCAGCAGCGAGGCGTGATGCGCCCGCCGGCGGATGTAGCTGATGCAGATGTGCGACAGCTCGACGATCACCTCGGGGTCTTCGGGCGGCCAGTTGTCCACCCCCGAGCTCGAGAGCGGAAATTCCTGCCAGACCATGATGCCCGCGTCGTCGCACAGGCGGTAGAAGACCTCCTTTTCGAGAATGCCCCCGCCCCATACGCGCAGGCACGTGCAGCCCATGTCGCGGTACAGCGCGATCAGCTTGCCGTATTCGTCGTCGGTGCTGTCCGGGTAGCAGGTGCGCGGCGGCACCCAGTTGGCCCCCTGCAGGAACACCGGCGTCCCGTTGACCTCGCAAATCCACGGCTCGGCATTCTCGGGCGCACCCTCGCACGGCAGCCACCGCACACGCTTGAATCCCACGTTGCGCTCGAGATGCCACGCTTCGCCGTGGACCTCCGCCTCGATGCGCAGGGTGTAGGTCTTGGCTTCGCCGAAACCGTTGGGCCACCATGGCTCGATCGTAAGCCCGTCGAGCACAATATCGAGCCGTTCCCGTTCGAACCGGCCGGATATCCGCCCGATGGCCTCGTCCCCGTCGCGAAGTATCACGTGAACGCCGCCAATGTCGGCGGGCGGCACGATCAGCGGGTCGGCCTGGAGCGCCAGCTCGATGCGGCCCGTGCGGTTGTCTTCGGCGAGCGTAGCGCGGGTATAGATCGGGTCGATCGCGCACTGCGTGACGCTCTTGAGCGACAGCATGTCCCAGATTCCGACAGGCACCACGCGGGGTGTCCAGTCCCAACTGTAGCAGTAGCGGGGTTTGAAATGGCGGGATTTCGAGGTGTACCCGATCTGGCCCTGCTCGGGCGGGGGCACGTCGAACACAATGCTGAGCAGGTGTTCCTCGCCATCGGAGAGGGCCTCGGTCAACTCGAGCAAATGCGGCGTCAACGCACCTTTGAACGGCGTGATTACCGTGCAATCCACCAATAGCCAGCCGGAATAGTCGAGGCCCTGCGCGTCAAACAATACCCGCTGGCCCGGCGTGATCACTCCGGCGGGGATGGTCGCCGAGAAATCCCAATGGCGGTGCTCGACCCATTCACACCCGAGCGAATTCAGCCCCACGTTCCAGTCGGGCAGGACCCCCGCATCCAGAAGCGCCTGCTGGACCGACCCCGGAACCCGCGCCGGGACAGGCCCGATATCCGCCTGGATGATCTTCCCCGTTTCCATCGACTTGCCCATGCGCCACGCATGCGGCCGCCACCCGGAAAGGTTCCACTCGAGTTGCGTCAGATCGAAGTACTGCATGCTGAAAGGCCCCCCAGGATATCTCCCTTGACCCCA
>SLSB01000421.1 GCA_007130675.1 Candidatus Hydrogenedentota bacterium
CGTTGTCACGCCGACGCTATCGCCGTGCTGGGGGGGGATTGTATAGGCGAGGTATACGGTGCCATAAACGGAGCCTTTTGGCTCGCACTACTCTCCTGGATGACACGTTACTCCAAGGTTTTTCTCCTATCTCAAACCATCGGCCCTTTTCACGCTTGGCGAATCCCTTGGGCTACGCGTGTTTTGAACCGATGCCGCATCTACACCCGAGACCAGTGGACCCATGACTATTTGAAAAACGAGCTGCGTGTTACGGATGTGCAAAGATCATGCGACCTGGCATTTCTCGAGCTTCCGGACCAAGAAGACTGCGAGGATATTCTAGTTCGATATGGACTGGCGCATCGTGAGTATTTCACAGTTGTGATATCCTCTTTATATGCTCATTTTGCGGATAGTTATGACCAGTATCTGCGCCGCTGGGCCGATATTTTGCAGATGCTTCTGAATATGAAGAGCCTATCTGACAAGAAAATGGTTCTTCTCGTTCATGCGCATCGTCTTCATCTCACCAACCCATGCGAATGCACAGAACCTCAGGTCATCGCCGAGGTCTGCGAAACCCTCGGCCCCGAATGGATGAAGCGAACCGTCCCGGTCAAAGACATGATTCTCCCGAGCGAAACGCGCGCTATACTCGGCAGCGGCGAGTTCACCATTACAGGCCGGATGCACGCATCGGTCTCCACATTTCAAAGGAAAGTGCCTGCAATCGTTCTGTCCTATAGCCCCAAGTTCAGGGGGGTAGTCGGCGATGAACTGGAGCGAAACGACCTGATCATAGACAATCCCGATAGAGAGTTCTGGAAGAGCGGGCGTATTGTGGGCGCCGTCGAGGAGAAGGTGACGTATGTGCTTGAGAACCGAGCTCGCATCTGCGCTGAGCTTGAATCGCGGCTTCCGGCCATCCAAGACAAGGCCCGTTTCCAAATAGAAGACATGCTGCGTACACTGCGAAACGACCAGGATGACCGCGAATGAAGCGGCAGTTCCTATCAAGTATATGGATGAGGAAGGATACTCTGAGTACCAGCCCGCATGTCTCACCAACTCTGGCGTGCCTGAGTTGGTGAGATATTGCAGAGTGGTTCGCAAATGGCGCCTGCCCCGGGTGCTCAGACGGTCATGCGGCGAGCTGCTACGGCGTCGCGGAACGCCTCGAGCGCTTCGCCGGGATTCCGGCCGTCAAAGATGGCCGTGCGCCCGCACTCGATGATGGTGGCGCCCGCGTTGGCTACGAGTGCCGCGTGGTCCGCGTCGAGTTCACCGCCCGCCTCGATACGTGTCCCGAGTTTTCGGTACCGCAGGTTTTCGTTCAGCAGGCGGATGCGCTCGAACGCCGCCCGGATAAGCGGCGGGCCGGGAGCGCCCGGTTCGCGGGTCATCACCAGCACGCGGTCGGCGCTCTCGAGCAGGTAATCGAGTTTGGTGAGTGGCGTGGCGGGGTTGACGGCGATGCCCGGCGAGGCCCCGGCATCGCGGATTTGATTCAGCACGCGGTGGGCATGCACGCACGCCTCGACATGCACGGTAATGCTGCTACACCCCGCTTCGGCAAAGCGCTCGATGTATCTGCCGGGGTCCGACACCATCAGATGGGCCGCGCACGGCAGCCCGCAACACGCGCGAACCGCCTCGATGGTCTCGAAACCGGGCCCGAAACCCGGCGCGAAGTGTCCGTCCATGACGCCAAAATGGAGTTCGCCGCACCCGGCAGCCTCGAGAGCGGTCAGGTCGTTCTCGAGACGCACAAGATTGGCGTGCATCACCGAAACTGAATACACAAGCGGATTTTCCACGAATCGTTATCTCCGTTCCTTGAGAAATGCCTCGACCGCGGCGCGCGACGGCATGCTGGGTTGCGCGCCCGCAACCGTTGCCGCCAACGCCCCCGCGGCGTTGGCAAACTCGAGTGCCTCGGTGGGCGGGCGGTCGCGCCAAACCAGCGCCAGCGCCGCCGTAAAGGCATCGCCCGCCGCTGTTGTGTCCACCGGCAAAATCGGAAACGCAGGCGCATGCACCCACTCGTTACCGTCCATATACAACGCGCCCGCGGCCCCGAGTTTAAGCACCGCGCGGCGTGCGCCACGCTCGAGCAGCACCCGCCCCGCCCGCCGCGCGTCGTCCACGGTTTCGATATGAACACCGGTGAGAACCAACGCCTCGGTTTCGTTGGGAGAAACGATCCCGGCCTTCTCGAGCACGACGTCGGGCATCTCCTGGGCGCCTCCAGCGTCAACGATAGACAGCACGTTGTGTTCGCGCGCCATATCCAGCGCGGCCTCGACCGTATCCATGGGGATCTCGAGCTGCATCAGCACCACGTCGACCGCGTCAAACAGGCTGTCCATCGCCGTGATGTCGTCTGGTCTGATACCCGTGTTGGCGGCCGGCGTGACGACAATGGCGTTCTCGCCCTCCGCGGCCACCAAAATGACGGCGGTCCCCGTCGGCTGCTCGGGATGCGTTTTCAGATACGACACATCAATGCCGTCGGCGGCCATGTTCGAGCGCTGCATCTTCCCGAACGCGTCATCGCCCACGCACCCGGCAAACCAGGTGTCCGCGCCCAGCCGCGCGGC
>SLSB01000635.1 GCA_007130675.1 Candidatus Hydrogenedentota bacterium
GAATATCGAACCGGTCCAGTTCACTTGCAATCCATGCCGTCCTCGTGATGTAGCTCTGCCAATAGGAGATGCCTTCATGCCACGCGCCGTCGGGCCCGCCCCAGGCCGGATAGGCAGACCACAGCAGCTGCAGCGTGTAATCGAGCCAGTCTTGCGCCTCGGGCACGTCATGGGCAAACACAATGCTGCCTTCCACAACAAACCCAACATGCCGGCCCGGGTGACTGGCAAACGGGCGGCTTTCGAAAGGCATGGCCCGGTGCCGCATATTCATTTGGGCAACCCGGCGGCCATAGACATCCAGGCAGGTCTCACGCTCTTCCTCGGACAACGTATCGTGTATCCAATCGAAAGTGCGCGGACCGCTCTGGGCGAGCCCCATGCCGAATTCTCCATACCAGCGCGTACCGGACACGCCCATCACACTGGTGGGACCGTCCACGTCCCACGCGGCAAAATGCATCAGGCGGCGGCGGGCTTCCTCGGCGAAACGTTCGTCTCCGGTATACACATACGCCAGTGCACAGGTCTCCATCCGGCGCATGGACGGCTTGATGGCGCGGTAACCGTCGACGTAAGCCTGTCGCGCTTCGTCGGGGTCCTCCGGCGGCATGGGTTCGGCAGCAAGCGGTTCGTCCATCGCCAGGATTCTCTCCGCTTCATCAATGACGGGCTGCGTGATGTCATGGTAGCGTCCGTTTGTGTTTGCGCGAATCTCTTCCACGCGTTGTGGCGAGAAGGCCACGCGCGGGCGTTCGGTCGGAATGCGCGCCATAACGTCTTCAATCTCCGGCCGGGGGAATGCTTGCGCATCTTCGGGGATGGTGAATGCGCGAACACGGCTGAAGACTCTCTCGCCGTTTTCGCCTTCGAAGCCGTAACGCCAATACCACTGCCCGGGTTCCAGCAGCATCGAGGGTGTGTAGACGGACATTTCGTTTTCTTCGACCGTGGTGGTTGCATCGGCATCAAACTCGGGGCTCGTCGAGTATTGCAGCACATAGGCGTCCACGAACCGTTTGGCCCTGCGCCGGTACCCCACCTCCTCGACGGCATCAATGGGAACCCACACGAATGCGGGCGGGTTCGCCCAGACCACCTCGCCGTCTTCGGGCGCATAAGCAAGCTGATTGCTGTCCGGCGGTTGATCAAGGCGATCCGCCAGATCGACGGCGCCCATCAGAAACGCTCCGCACACGGCAATTGCCGTCATTCGAAAAGTCCGTCGCATGCTTACAGCTCCTTTGTCCTCGGACGCTTTTCCCCGTCGAGTGCCCACGTGTTCCACACCACCGGGTTTCACGCATCAGCCCCCATCACCGTAATAGGCTTAAGTGACAGCATGTCATTGCGGCGGTGAGGATTGCAAGGCACTGCGCCCCGCGAGGCATTTCCGTGGTTGGCCTGGGCGCGCGAAAGCATCAGGGGACCTGTACGACGTGTATGTCGTATGACGGATAGCTCGAGGACAACAACGGCGCTTGCGCGTAACGCCCCCGCGATTGGAAACCGCTCGCGCTAAAAGAAGTATTTCTGGAAGAAACCTGCGAGGCGTTTGATGTTCGAGCGCATGGCGCCGCGCGGTTCGACCCGGCCGTTGCGCGCGGCGTTGCGGTACTCGAAGGCGTGGCGGACAATGCCGGTGCCGGCGGCGAACTCGGGCGCGCGCACTTCGTGGGGAACGATCTCGACGGAGTTAGGCGAGCCGACGCGTACAGGCACCTGAAACAGGGCTTCCGCGAGGGCGGCATAGTTCGTGATCGCGCTGGCGCCGCCCGTGAGCACAATCCCGCGCACAAGATTCTTGGCGAGTCCGCGGGCCTGAAGCATCTGGCGGATCTTGACGAGCAGCTCCTTGGCGCGTTCGAAGATAATCATATCGAGTTCGCCGCGTTTCACAATCGATGGGGCGCCGGGAACCACGGTCTTCAGTTTGATCCGGGCGGGTTCTTTGCGGTCGCTGTGGCGCGGGGCGGGGCCTTCGAGCTCGGGCTCTTCTTCCTCTTCACCCTGCCCGTCGAATTCCCGCTGGATGAATTCGTCGGAAATGCCGTACTCGAGGATGAGTTCATCGGCCTCTTCGAATGTTACCTGCAATCCCGCGGCGACGTCGCGGGTGAGATGGTAGCCGCCCCATTCGAAACTATGGGTACCGAGGATGCGAAAATCGCGAAACACGGCAAGGCCGGTGGTGCTGCGCCCGAGATCGATGACCGCGACGCCAAGTTCCATATCCTCGGGCGTCAGAGTTCCAAATGACGCGGCCAGCGGAAGAAAAATGATGTCCTCGAGCTCGCGGCCCTGCGATTCAATGCACGCGACCATGTTGTCTTCGATGGCAGCCGGGAGCAGCGCGAAATGGACGCGGGTTTTCAGCACTTGGCCGCAAATCCCGATCGGATCGAGCACACGGAGGTCGTCCACATACCATTCCTGTGCCGAGATGGACGAAGCGATGCGTTTCCCGGGTGCGAGAATGCCTCGCGAAGCGATATCACGCGCCTCGGCCATGTGCGCACGCCCGACCAAGTCATGTTCGAGTTGGACGCTTCCCTCGCGGATGAAGGTCTCGA
>SLSB01000488.1 GCA_007130675.1 Candidatus Hydrogenedentota bacterium
CGAAAGACGCTGAAATCGTGCTGGATCACGGCGGTTACCCTGGCGCGCGCAATGTCATGCGGATCGTAGCGGTCCCATAGCACCTCTATGACTCATAGGGCTTATGCGCCATGTCGCGGATATGCGGGTCTAGACAGTCAGGAGGTGAGATTAGGGCAGACGCCGGAGGATGAAGAAATGGGGCGGTCCGGTCCCTTCCGGAGCGCCGAAGGCGCGGAAATATGCCAGCCCAGGGCAACGCCCTGGGACCGGATTTCCCCCAAAATGTCCGGGCTGAAAGCCCGGTACAACGCTGGACGCTGTCCCCACCGCTGTGGGGGGCAGGTTCCGATCCTCGACCATTATCCGAAAGGTCCCTCTTCTGCTCCGGGTTCGCCACAGTATGTGCCGCGCCTTCAGCGCTAAGAGATGGGGGTGAGAACCGTTGATCCCGGGGCGGCGTCACGCGCATGCGCGTGCCTTGCCCCGGGCTAGTATATTGCCGCGCCGTTGGCGCTAAAATCCGACAACCAGAGCGCACGAGTCGGTTGACTCCAGCTTCACCAGTGCTTAGCGGGCGATTCGGGTGCAGGGTAATCAGTTGACAATTCGCAGAAAAGCACCTATCGTGTTATAATTTAAAAGGTTCTCCAGGGGAGACGGGACCGTTTCCAGGCAAAGGCGGACCCCGCAGGAGGCCCGAGACGGCAGACCGAAGCGCTTGCGTTTTGGCGTCGAATGCCCCGCGTGGGCAGAATGGGGTGAAACAACGATAGGTATGGTAAAAATCTGGCCGCTTTTTATCGTGATGGGAGCCGCCGCGGCTGCCGCGGGTGTGACCGTATGGGCCGCGTCGATCACGGGAGGGGTGTCTCTTGACTTCTCCAACTCGAACGCCGAAAACGGTCTTCTTGTGATGGCGCACGAGACGGCGCTGGACGAGGAGGCCGCTGAGGCCTCGAATGAGCGCAGCCATACCGCGGATACACCGCAGTCCAGCGGGATTGGCCCTGCGGTTGAGAATCTGCCGGCCTGCACCGCCACCCGTTATGCGCGAGCGCTTCAGCAAGGACAAACCGCCAAGGTGATTCACATGACGCATTGGATGCAGGAACGGCTGAAGCGGGTGCGCCTAGGGTCGGACATGCCCGAAGATTTGGAGCTGGCCCGCGAAGAATTGCGCCGCGACATACTCGAGCGAACCCTCGAGGGAAACCGCCTGCGGCCGGAAGGCGTCGAGGACAAATACATCTTTGCCCCGGGCGCCCGCATCGAGAAGCTTGGCGCCGACCGCCGCGAGAACCTGCGCCACGACGCCTTGGCCCTTCCGGTGAAGCGCCGCACCTGGCTGCGGGTCGAATACCCCAACCCGGGCGCCGCGCTGCGCGACGAAGCAGGCCGCCCAATCAAAAGTATTGTCGTAGGTGTCGACCTTTCAGAAGAAGGTTATGTGCTGAAGGCAGGGGTCCTTGGCAACGTTGAAATCAACCGTGACGCAATATCGCTCGACTGGGATCAATAGGGGAGAGCAACCATGCCGCTGTCAAAGTGTCCGCGTTGTGAGCAAATGTTCAACAAGCAGAACACCCTCATCTGCGCGAAGTGTCAACCCAACGAAGATGAAGACTACGAAAAGGTGCGCGAGGCGCTCGATGAACAGCCCAATATGACGCCCGAGCAGGTTGCGGAAGTTACCGGCGTCGGCATAGGGTGCATTCTGCGGCTTCTCGATGACGGACGCATTGCCGCGATGCCCGACGGCGAAAGCCGAATCAAGTGCGGCCGTTGCGGCGCGCCAGCCATCAGCTTGAGCAAGCGGCTCTGCGAAGCCTGTCTCCAGAAACTCAACAGCGAAGTCGCGCGAGCCCAGGCAACCATCAAACTACAGAAGAAAAAGAAGGTCGAGGTCGGCACGGCCATGAATATCCGAAAATGGATAGACGAAGACTGACGAACGAGTTGACCTTGCCACACAACCCGGTGGTATACTCGCCCGTGAAGGGGCGGGAAGGCCGGTCAAAGGTGGCTGAGCTGCAGGGAGCCTTCTTCAAATGACTACACGCGACAAGATCGGACTGGCAATTCTCATCGGTCTGTTCGCCGCATTCTGCATCATTCTGGCCCTGACAATTGAGCCGCGGGGCGGTAGTCATGCGCCGGAAGACAGCATATTCGTCCGTCAGCGCATGATTAACCTCAACAAGTAGCCGAATGCGGCCGGAACTCCATGCGCGGGTCTGGTATTCATCGTAGCGGGCCTGGGAATGCCGTCTCGCGGATGCACTAGTCCCAGAGGATACGAAACAGGAGGGCGTTTGTTCACTTCGCGTTTTCCAAGAAGCACGCGCGCGCAGCTCAAAGCAGCGTCTGCCGCAGCAGTATGCCTGGTATTCGCCGCCATGATCCCCGGTAATTCCGCCGAAGCCGGCGAGGCCGAGGGGGCAAAGGTCATTTTCAGGACATCGGTCGCCGGTGAAGCACGCAGCGCGGCGGCTGAGTTGCGCAGCATAAACGATGTCGCCTATGTTGCAATCGACACCGTCTTGCAGCAATTCGGCGGCGGCACGAATGTCTTTCCCGGCCGTGTGCAGCTCGATTTTCTCGGCCGAAGCGCGTGGGTGCGCCTCGAGGGGAAAAGCGTCAATGCCTCGCTGACGCAATTCCAGTTGCGCCACGATCTGCTGCGCAGAGAGGCTGGCATCCTCATGGCGCTTTCCGATGTGGCCCCGTTCTTCAGGGAAGCCTTTGGTGTAGATGTCAGTCAGGAACTCGCGGCAGCCGAGCGCCCCGTCCAGCGGACCATCCAACCGGAAGCGGTGGTCATGCGCGATCTCGTGCTTCCGGACCCGCCGGCGCCCGTTGAACCCAAGGAAATTCCTCTCGCCGACTTGGAAGAACCGTCAACCCAGGCGCATCGCAGCGCGCTGCGAACGATTGTCATTGACGCAGGGCACGGCGGTATGGATCACGGCATCCAGAGTTCGGCCATTGCCGAGAAAGACGTCACCTTGGCGGTTGCGCGCCATCTGGCCCGCATTCTGGAAAATTCGGCATACGACGGCCGCGTCATCATGACGCGTACGCAAGACACGAACCCCTCCCTCGAAGCACGGGCACGGCTTGCAAACGCCCAGAACGCCGACGTCCTGATCAGCATTCATGCCGGCGCCAGTATGACGCCCTCCGCGAAGGGTTTCGAGCTTTTCGTACCCCCTGACGAACGGTTGCGGGCTGCCCTTGGGGGGGCGCGGGGCGATCGCGCGGGCGCGCAGCGATACGCAGCGCAGAGCGCTGCAATCGCCGAGGCGCTGGCCAGCGCGCTGGTGCAAACCGCCGAAATCACCAATCGCGGGATCCGCACGGCCCCAAGCCGCATTTTCCGCGAGGTAGACATGCCCTGCGTCGTGATCGAGGTGGGCTCGCTTACCAATTCCGCCGAAGCGGCCAGGCTCGCCGAAGAAGATTACCAGGCGCAGATCGCGCAGGGCCTCGCAGACGGACTCCTGGCCTACGAAGGCGCCGCCCGTTCCGCTGGAGCAAGGCCATGAACAGCGAACAGCGGCAGGAATACGTCAAGAAAGCACTCTTGGGTCTTTGGGCCATGTTGACTGTAATTCTGGTGGTGGCCCTGGGTTTGGTGGTCTCTCAGATGATCCAGCATGGCCAGAGCCCTTTCCCGCAGCCTCCGGCCGCGGCGCTGGCCGAGGACACGTCGGCACTGCCCGAAACGCTTGCCCCGGCCGAGAGACGCCGCGATGTTGCACTCTACTTTGCTTCGGAGGACGGGCGGCTGCTGGTGCCCGAAATGCGTCGGCTTACTTTGGGCGATGATACGGTCGAAAACGTGCACATCGCATTCGATGCGTTAGTCGAGGGGCCCACAGGCGTCTTGGCCCCCGTGGCGCCGCCTTCAACCCGCGCGCGTGGTGTCTTTCTCATGGGCGACGGCGAGCTTGTCGTCGATCTTTCGATGGAGACCGTTTCCGGGTTGCGGAAACACGGCAGCATATCGAGCGAAATGCTGTTCCTGCAAGGTATGGTCCATACCCTGACCGCGTCCGAGTTGCTCGAGGCCGATGCCGCGCCCATCGCCACCGTCCGATTCCTTATCGAAGGCGCCTCCGCAGAAGAAACATTCCAGGACGCCCACTGCGACTGGACGATACCGATCGCCCGAAACGCGCGGTGGCTCGCCGGCAACCAGCCGGTGGAACCCGGCGATGGCTGACCGCGGCCCGGCCATTGGCATCTTCGACTCCGGCGTCGGAGGATTGACGGTATTCGCACAAGTCGCACAGCGCCTGCCCGCCGAATCGATCGTCTACCTGGGCGACACCGCAAGGGTACCCTACGGCACCAAGTCCGGCGACACAGTCTTGCGCTACGCCATCGGCTGCACCGACGTGCTGGTTGCCCGCGGCATCAAAATGCTGGTCGTCGCCTGCAACACGGCGTCGGCCTATGCGCTGGACGTGCTTCCTGAACATTTGGACATGCCGGTTCTCGGGGTGATCGAGCCTGGGGCCAAGCGGGCGGTCGACCTCTCGCGGCGCGGGCGGATCGGCGTCATTGGCACGGCCAGCACCATTGCCAGCCGGGCGTATGACAAGGCCATTCTCCGCATGGCCCCCAATGCGAAAGTCTTCTCCAAGCCCTGCCCGCTGTTCGTCCCGCTTGCCGAAGAAGGCTGGGTAGAGGGTCCCGTGCCGCGCCAAGTGGCCGCGGCCTACCTCGACGAACTACTCCAGAACGACATCGATACGCTTGTTCTCGGCTGCACCCACTATCCGTTGCTCAAAGACATCATCGCCGAGACTGCGGGAACTGATGTAGTGCTCGTTGACAGCGCCGAGGCCACATCTCAGGCCGTGGCTGATACACTGGCCGGGTTATCTCTCGAACGTGAACAGAAGGGACCGCCCGAATACTCGTTTCTGGTGACCGATGCGCCCGGCAATTTCGGGCGAATCGGCGAGCGATTCCTTGGCCGTCCCATCAGTCCAATCGAATGGGTGGATGTGTCGAATGCCTGAGAACACAGAGTTTCCAGAACACGCCCTTCCGGACGCCCCGGGACAGCCGCGTGCCTCCGCCGGGTGGCTCATCCCCGTGGCGGGGATTATCGTGGTCGCCCTGCTCGCCCTGACCAGCATCATCTTGATTTGGCGCTACATGGCCTCGCGCCCGGTCGACCTTGTTCCGGCCAACGCGGCCATGGTCGGCCACATCGAAGATCTGCTCGCCATGACTCCGCTGCCCCGCGGAAGCGTAAAGCGCTACGAACCCATTCTACGCACTGACGACGAGGCACGGTGGAACGTTCATATGTTTGATGTCGGCGTTCCGCCCAATTTCCCCGTGAATGATATCGTCATGACCCTCAAACACGGGACGGCTCTCCAGGACATCTCGATCGCCGAAACTGAAGCGCCGCTCAAACAGGAGCGCGAGCTCCGGTTCGCGATGCTGGATCGAGAGTTCGCGATCGTGCGCATAGTCGGCGGTGCGGAGCGATACGAGTTCACCACCGTGTGCACCGAATTGGCCCATGGCGTCAAGAACCTGCTCGGCACAGCCCCCGGCGTGCGCGAAGTCGAGTCACTCCGGCAGGAAGACCGCCAGGACGGGCCCATCCGTTGGAGAACGTATACGCTGCGGGCCACGGTGGATTATCGAGCGAGTACCACCGGCCTGCACGCCCTCCTGTCGGAATCCCTCGGAGAATTCCACGGAGAGCAGCCCGACGTCTCGCTCGCTGGGCCCTCGCGCCGCATCGAGGTGTCGCTGCGCAACCGCCCCGTCGTACAGCTCGAACTGGTAGGGTTTTCCGCCCCCTATGTGCCCCTGAAAGATTTTCTGGCGGACCCCGGGCTCTTATACGAGATCTCGCCGCTGCTTTTTCGCAGTCTGTTCGGCTTCGATCCCAAGGCTTCCGGCATCTCCACGCAGTCTCATCCAGCCGTGCCCGAAGATGGCGAACTGATGACCCAAGCACCCGCACACGATGGCGCAGACACCCCACGCGCGGCCATTATCGTAGATGATGGGGGATACGGGGGCCTTGCCTCCGACGCCATTCTCTCGATGGACCCCCGCCTGACCCTGGCCATTCTGCCCGGCACGCCCTTCGCCCGAGAGACCACCGAAACCGGCACGTCGCGCGGGTTCGAGGTGCTCGTGCACATGCCCCTCGAATCCGGAAACCCGCACGCGCCCTATCCCGGCGAACTCACAACCGCCATGGCCCCCGCCGAGCTCGAAGCGCAGGTGGCGGCCGCCCTCGAGGATGTACCCGGCGCCAGAGGAATGAACAACCACACCGGCTCGGAATTTACCGCCAATGAAGCCGCCATGAAACGGTTTCTGGCCATTTTGAAAGAGCGCGGCATGTTTTTCGTCGACAGCCGCACGACAGCCGAGACAGTTGCCGAGTGCGTCGCGCGCCGCATGGGCGTTCCAGTCGCACGCCGCTCCGTCTTCCTCGATAACGAACCCGAGCCGGATCATATCCTCGAGCAGGCCGTTCTCCTGGCGGACACGGCCGTGGCTGAAGGTGTGGCCATCGGCATCTGCCATTTCAGAAGCACAACAGCCGCAATACTTCCCGAGGTTATCCGGGTGCTGGATGCCCTGGGCGTCGCGCTGGTGCATGTATCGGAGTTGGTGCAATGACGCGCATTCTGGGCATCGAAACGTCATGCGATGAGACGGGGATCGCCGTCGTGGCCGACGGTACCCGAATACTCGCCAATGAAGTCGCCTCACAAATCGACATGCACGCCGAGTTCGGCGGCGTGGTGCCCGAGCTGGCCTCGCGCCAGCACATTCGCTGCATCACCCAACTGGTGGACAAGGCCCTCGTCGATGCCGGTTCCGAACCCGGCGATATCGCCGCCGTGGCCGTCACCAATGGACCGGGCCTCATGGGCGCGCTACTGGTCGGCGTGTGTTTCGGAAAAGCGCTCGCCTATGCATGGGACAAGCCTTTTGTGCCCGTGCATCATATCGAAGGCCACATCTACTCCGCGTTTCTCACCGACACCCCGCCCGAGTTTCCTTTCCTGACCCTGGTGGTCAGCGGCGGCCACTCCTGCCTGATTTGGTGCGAGGCGCCCCACGTCTACCGCCTACTGGGCGCGACACGCGACGATGCCGTCGGCGAGTCCTTCGACAAAGTGGCCCGGTTGCTTGGCTTGCCGTACCCCGGCGGGCCGTCGATTCAGAAGGCAGCCGAAAACGGAAACCCCGAAGCGTGCGCCTTTCCCCGCGCGATGACCCAAAACGATTCCCTGGATTTCAGTTTCAGCGGACTCAAGACGGCCGTCCTCTACCGGCTGCGCGAGGGGGGCGTTGCGCAGGAAGACGTCGCGGCCAGTTTTCAGGCCGCCGCGGTCGACGCCCTGCTGATCAAGACCCGGCTGGCCGTCCAGCAAACGGGCGCCCAGCGGTTGGTGCTCGCCGGAGGCGTGGCCGCAAACAAACTGCTGCGTACGCGTCTCACAGAAGAACTCGATATTCCCGTGTGCATGCCCTCCTTCCAACTCTGCGTGGATAACGGCGCGATGATCGCCGCCGCGGGATACTCGAGGTTCAAGCACGGCTTCGTGGGGGATGCCCGAACCCGGCCCTACCCGGGACTCCAACTCGTCTAGTGACACGATTCGCGGCAAAACATGGTATGCTTTAGGCAGGACACCACCTGTCCTGGGGAGTCGTTGTCGATAAGCCTTTCGCTAAGGAGGAGCGCCAAGTAATGAATATTCAAGAGCTGATGCGCCAAGCCATGGATACAAATGCCTCTGACCTTCACCTCAAGACCGACAATCCGCCCATACTACGCATCGACGGCGATTTGACCCGACTCGAGGGGGAAGCCCTTACCGCGGATAAGATCATCGAGATGCTCGCAGAAATTGTCCGCCCGCAGGACCTCGAAAAGTTCAAAAAGGTCAAAGAGCTGGATACCTCCTACATGCTCGAGGGCATCGCGCGCTTCCGCATCAATGCCTGTTTTGACGACGGCGATCCCCGGGTTGTGCTCCGTACGATTCCACTGCAGATCAAGGAAATCGACGCTCTCGGGCTGCCCCAGGTCTTACACAAGGTCTGTCAGCTCAAAAACGGCCTCGTGCTGTTTACGGGCGTCACCGGCAGCGGCAAGTCAACCTCGCTGGCCGCCATGATCGACGAGATCAACCGCACGCGGCCTGTTCACGTGGTCACCGTCGAAGATCCCCTCGAATTCTTGCACCGCGACAAAATCGGCATCGTGACCCAGCGCGAGGTCGGGCAGGACACCCTATCGTTTGCCAACGCCCTGCGCGGAGCCCTCCGCCAGGACCCCGACGTCATTCTCATCGGAGAGATGCGCGACGCCGAAACCGTCCGAACCGCGTTGTCTTCGGCAGAAACGGGGCACTTGGTGCTCTCGACCCTGCATACCGTCAATGCGGTCGAGACGCTCAACCGTATCATGGACTTCTTCGAGCCCCACCAGCAGCAACTGATACGCAAACAGCTTGCCGGCGTCCTGCGAGCAGTGTGCTCACAACGCCTCCTGCCCTCTACGGCGGGGGACGGCCGGTGCGTGGCTGTCGAGGTGCTCATTGGAAACCGCACCGTACGCGAACACATCGACCAGGGAAAGAGCTTCAACGACATCACCAAGCTCATCGAAGACGGGTACGAACAGTACGGTATGCAGACATTTGACCAATCCCTGTTCAATCTCTGGAAAGAGGACCGGATCGACGAAACCACGGCGCTCGAAAACTCGACCAGCCCCCGCGATCTGAAGCTGCGCATGCAAGGGTTCCGGTAAGCCAATATTCATTGACTCGCCGGCGATTCCAGACTAGACTGCTCATATGTACACGGTTTTCATATGTCTGATAACCTTGGCCGCCGCGCCCGAGAATCTCGTGGCCAACCCCGGTTTCGAAGCGGTGCGCGGCGTGGTGCCTATTCGCTGGGACCTGTTCGTAATGCCGCGCGAGGGTTCTTATGGCGAGGCCACCCAAGACCAGGTCTACGAGGGCAATTACGCGGCAAAACTCCACAACGAAACCGCCTACGACAGGGAACCCGCCAACAACTGGAGCCAGAGCATCACCACGGATATGCGCAACAGAGAATTGAGCGTTTCCGGCTGGGCAAAAACCGCTGGAGCTGCCGAGGCCGCCATTTGGATCCAGTGTTTTCAGCGAAGGCCGTTGCGCATTCTCGCGTTCGAATCGACCGGCACCAGAACGCCTGTGTTTGGCGACACCGACTGGCGCGAGGTCCACATGCGCGTCAACGTACCCAACGAGACTGATTTCATCATGGTGCGTTGTGTGATCCTCGGAGAGGGTACCGCCTGGTTCGACGAAATCTCGGTGATTGAGACCCTGCGCCGCGATGCCGTGCCGGACGCCCCCAGGCCGGAACCGAGAAACGCTGAGACCCCAAGACCCAGAGAACAGAGGACCCCGCCAGTGGATGCCGCGGACAATGCCGTCGAGGAACTGCGGGCCATGCGTCAAACGCTCGCCGATGCCAATCAAACCCTGCGCGAACTGAATACCGCCCTGCTCGCCCAGATTAGCGCCCTGCAGACCGAGGTCGAACGGCTGCGTGAAGAGCTGCGTGCCGTGCGCCCGGCTGTTCCACAGGAAACTCCGCGTACTTCCGCCGTGCCTTGGCCCGAACTCCCTGTTCCACCGCTGGTGCCGCATGTTCCGCGGACCCAAGAGGATCTCCCATGAACATGGTCATTGTCATCTCGGTATTGGTTGGCTTGTCGGCGGCCGGCTTTGTGTGGTTTGGCTGGGACTTGGCCGCGGCTTTTCTGAAGCGCAGACCCGAAGCGCCACCCATCGAGGAGCCGGACGAGTCCGGCGAAATCGAATGAACCGCCTGCCCATTCCACGCGAAAGAGGCTGAAGAATGCCACACGAGAAGCAGAAACGGCCCTATCTGGGCGTGCTTTTCAAGTGCTGCCACGTCTATTCGCGCATATACCTTAATGCCGCAGGCACGGCGTTCTTCGGGTTCTGTCCCAAGTGCGGCGCAAGAATCGAGGTCAAAGCACGAAAAGGCGGCAGCAAGTCCCGCTTCTGGACCGCTGGATAAACCCAGCCGCTCATCCTGGCCACAGGCTCTTCGAGGTGCCGTGAGCATCTTGCTCATGCTTCGGCAACCATTTTTTCCCGTAGAACGGAGGGCGGGGTTTCCAGCCCGCCCATAGATCGCGGCGGATGGAATCCCCGTCTGCGGACCTCACCGGATGTACTGGCGGCGGGTCTGCTCGAAGGTCATCCAGAACCGTC
>SLSB01000109.1 GCA_007130675.1 Candidatus Hydrogenedentota bacterium
CACCAGTTCCTCGGGCGGCGCATCCGCGCCGAGTTTGGTGCGCGCCTGGGCTGCCGCCTTGCGGGCTTCGCCGATGGTGCATCCCAAGGCCGTCAGCGCCTCGAGCACGTCGTCCTCCTCCGGGTAAACGTCTCCCTCGGTTTCCCCGAGGATGGCGCTGAGTTCGGCGTCTTCGCCAAGGCGGGCTTTCATTTCGAGCACCACGCGCTGTGCCGTCTTTTTACCGACGCCCGTCACTTTGGTAAACGCGGTGACATTGCTGTCGTGCACGGCCTGCCCGAACTGCTGCACCGACATGGCCGACAGGATCGCCAGCGCCACTTTCGGGCCGACCCCGTTGATTCCGAGGAGCATCTCGAACAGCGCCTTCTCTTCCTCGCGCAGGAAGCCGAACAGCTGAAACACATCCTCGCGGATGTGGCAGTACGTGAGTAGCGTCGCCTCGGCATTGACCGTGAGCCGCCGGTGGACATCCGCGGGCACCAACACGTCAAACCCCACCCCGCCGACGTCCAGCGCAACGCGGTTGAGTGTCTTGCGTGCTACGACCCCTCTGAGAAAGGCAAACATGGGCCAATGGTAGTCACGCGGCCTCCAGGGATCAACTCCGCTGCCCTGCTCTGCGCTGAATCCAGCCCGGCTACGATTCCACGGGCATGCATTTGTACGCGGGCGGGTTGATGCGGTACTGTCATGAAAGACGTGTGGAAAGGAGAAAACCTATGGCTGAAAAAACCATTTTCGGAAAGATTCTGAGCGGCGAAATCCCTTCGCAGGAGGTGTATTCCGATGATGAGTTCTATGCGTTTCGCGACGTGAACCCCGCGGCGCCCACGCATGTGCTCATCATTCCGCGAAAACCCATCGCCAAAGTGACCGATATCACCGAAGCCGATGCCCCCCTCATCGGGCGCATGTTTCTCGCGGCCAACAAAATCGCCGAGAAGGAGGGGTTGGCGGAAAAAGGATTCCGTTACGTGATCAACTGCGGCGAATGGGGCGGGCAGACGGTCTTTCACCTTCACCTGCACATTCTGGGCGGGCGCGCCATGACCTGGCCACCCGGATGAGCACGAGGAACGCCATGCCCATCGATACCCACACCCGTCTTTGCGCGGTCATCGGGAATCCCGTCGAACATTCGTTGTCACCGGCGATTCACAATGCGGCCTTCCGTGCAGCCGGGTTGAATTATGTCTACACGGCGTTCCGGGTTGAAGACGTGGGCGCGTGCCTGGCCGGGATGCGCGCCATGCGCGGGTTCCGCGGACTCAGCATCACCATCCCGCACAAGATGACGGTCATGGCGCATCTCGACAAGATCGACCTGCTTGCCGAACGTGTCGGCAGTGTCAATACCATTGTCAATGAGGATGGAGAGCTCACCGGCTACACCACCGACGGGCCGGGCACCCTGCGCGCGTTCGAGGAGGCGGGGGTTTCGCTCGACGGCAGGCGCGTGCTGTTCATCGGGTCAGGCGGCGCGGTGCGGGCGGTTGCGTTTGCCGTGGCCGAACTCACCCGCGCCCAATCCATCACGCTTATCGGCCGCACCCCGGCGCGCGTGGCTGCTATCGTGGACGACCTGGCCCCGAGAGCCGCCATCCCCGTCGAAGCCGCGGACCTGACTGGCCAACTCGAGGCGGCGGTCGCCGACAGCGATATTCTCATTCAGGGCACGCCGATTGGGATGCACCCGAACCCCGGCGAAACGCCCGTGCCCGCCGAACTGCTCGAGTCCCGCCACGTGTGCTTCGACATGGTCTACCGGCCCGGCAAGACCCGGTTTATCCAAGACGCCGAAGCGCGTGGATGCACCACCATTCTCGGCATCGAGATGCTGCTCAACCAGGCCGCCCTGCAATTCGAGCATTGGACCGGTCTCACCGCGCCGCTCGAGGCGATGCGCGCCGCCGCACTCGAGGCCCTCGGCGAAACTTGACGGTTGCATGTAGACGTGCGCAACGTGGCCGTTGCCAGATGCGCGGGCCAGTTGGTTATGATTCCGTATGAGGTTGAACAGGACCTGATTCGGCCGGTGACGGTGCACGCGGCGACACGTGCCCCAGATAGACGCACGAATCACGTCGGGACGGTTTAGGTATGAATAACGTTCGTTTATCCTACTTCGAGCAGGAAGACATTCTGCACCTTACAGTCTCGGAAGAGCCCGAAGCCTCGAGTGTCGAGGTAAGCCCGAACATTACGGCCGAATTGAATGCGCAAGGCGCACTGATTGGCATCGAGATTCTCGAGGCCAGCACCTTTATTCGCGATTCCATCCTGGAAACAGTGCAAGGCAAGCTGCTGGCTTCGGACCGGCCTCAGTAATCCTGCGCTCATGCCGGTTCTCCAGGCTGTCGGCGTGCTTCTTTCCGATGCGCTCCGCCCTGGGTTGAATACGGCGTGCTTTGTTTCCCATAATCGGGATGTCGGCTGCACATAGCCAGAAACTATCAAAAAGGAGGCGTTTATGCGTATTTCACGCCGGGATTTCGTTGTTTCTTCTTCTGCCATCATCGCCGGAACACTTGCAAGCCGCCGCGCGTTCGGCGCAA
>SLSB01000295.1 GCA_007130675.1 Candidatus Hydrogenedentota bacterium
AGGAAAAGGGCACGACCGTTGTTCTGATTACCCACAGCCGCACGGTCTTACGCCAGGCCGAACATGCTTATCTCTTGTGTGATGGGCGCGTCATCGAGGAAGGGCCGGTGCCGCGCATAGGCCAATACTTCGAGAACCGATGCGTGCAGTGCGATCACGAAAACCAGCCGGACGCGGAGGAAACCCCGTGAGCGATGCTGACACCGTCCGGCAATTACTCGAGTCGGTGGGGATCAAACCCAGCCACGTGCAGGACGACAACGTGGCCCGTCTCGAGGTGCACCAGAACCACGTGGTAGGCGCGCACCTCGTGCCTGGCCTCGAAGTCCAAACCGACGAGCGCGACGACGGCATCGAAGCCCACATACGGCTGAAGGCAGGGGCCAGAATCGAACACCCCGTGCATTTGTGCTTTGGCATGCTGCCCGAGAAAGGCCTGCAGTGGATCATCCTCGAGCTCGATGTCGAAGAGGACGCATCGGCGCAGGTCCTGGCCCATTGCACGTTTCCCAACGCCGTCGAGGTCGAGCACCGCATGGACGCGCGGCTGAGGATCGCACCCGGCGCGAATTATTCCTACTACGAGCGGCATGTGCATGGCCCCGGCGGCGGCGTGCAGGTCATTCCAAAAGCATCCGTCGAACTCGGCGAGGGCGCACGGTTCAAAACGGAATTCGACCTTATTAGAGGCCGCGTTGGCGAGATGGACATCGACTACGATGCGGTATGTCAGGCGCGTAGCGTGCTCGAGATGGTGGCGCGGGTCAGCGGCAGTGGCAACGACACGGTCCGTATCAGCGAGAAAGCGCGATTGGTGGGCGAAGCGGCCAGGGCGGTCCTCACGACCAACATCGCGCTACGCGACGATGCCCGGGCCGAAGTGTTTAACACCATCATTGCCGACGCCCCCCACGCGCGCGGCCACGTCGATTGCAAGGAAATCGTTCAGGACCGCGCCCTGGCCAAGGCCGTGCCCATCGTCGAGGTGAACCATCCCTCCGCGCACGTGACGCACGAAGCCGCCATCGGCAGTGTGGACTCGAAGCAACTGCAAACCCTCTTGTCACGCGGCCTCAACGAAGACGAAGCGGTCGACCTCATCATCGAGGGCATGCTGAGCTAACGCGTCTTGCCTCGGCTCAAACTTTGCCCTGGGCCTTCTGGGCAAGATCGCGCAGGTAATCCCACGAATAGATGCCGGTGGTATGGCCATCGCTCCATTCGAACGACACGGCGTAGTTGCCCAAGTAATTGATCTTCGAAAAGCGTATGTCATCGGGGATACTCGCGGGGTCAAGCAGCTCCTCGCCCGAATATTCGTCAACGCACACCGCGCACGGGCACGCGGCCCGCAATTCCTTGTTCGGCAGCACTCCTTCGAAACCGTCTGGCCAGACCACTTTCACCGCTGCCTCGAGTTCAACCACATCCGGCATCTGCTGTTTGCCCGTACGGCTCACGCCCACGGCCCGGTGGACGTTTTCGGCCAGCCGCGCCATGACCTCGAGGTCCGCACCTGCGTCCGGCGACGACAAATCTGACAATCCGGACACGATCGGCAATTCAGCCAAGGTCTGAAGACCGAAACGGTCCTGCAGCATGCCCTCGTTGCGCCCGAAAGGATAGTGCACTTTGCCGCAGCCGTCGCATGTGAACGAGCACATGTTCTCGACCACCCCGAGCACCGGCACGTTGACCTTCTCGAACATGAGGATGCCTTTGGCGACATCGACCAGCGACAATGCCTGCGGCGTGCTGACGATGACCGCGCCGTCAAGCGCCGCCTGCTGCACGATAGTCAACTGCACGTCTCCCGTACCAGGGGGCATGTCGATGACCAGGTAATCCAGCGAGCCCCAGTCGGTCTGTGCAAGAATCTGCGCGGTGTAGTTCGACACCATAGGACCGCGCATCACAGCGGGCGCTTCACCCAACACAAAGCCGAGCGACATGACCCTGAGTCCGTGCACCTCGACGGGAACGATCTTCTTGTTGTGCCCGAACATTTGCGGGCGATGGATGTTGAACAGTGTCGGAAACGATGGCCCGTAGATGTCGGTATCCAGCAAGCCGACGGCAAGCCCTTCGCGCCCCATCGCCATGGCGAGGTGGGCCGCCACCGTCGACTTGCCGACACCGCCCTTGCACGACGACACGGCGATAACCGTCTCGATTCCTTTCAGATTTTCGGTGACCTGCGGCGCGCCCTGGCCCTGATACCGCCGCGGCGGCTGCGCACTCATCTTGATGTTCACGTTGTCGACGCCCGGCAGCCCCCCGACCGCCTTCTTGCAGGATTCGAGAAAGTGGCTCTTCATCGGGCAGGCCGGTGTGGTCAGTTCGAGCGTAAAACCAACATCGCCCCCATCGATTTTCAGATCTTTGATGAACCCGCACGAAACAATATCGCGCCCAAGATCGGGGTCAATGATCTGGCGCATCGAATCGAGCACTTCTTGTTCGCTCGGCATGACATTCTCTCCTTGATGCGTTGTGGCACATGACGCGGCCCAAACAAACACCAATCATAGCCCTTCACATCAAGACGCGCAAAACC
>SLSB01000531.1 GCA_007130675.1 Candidatus Hydrogenedentota bacterium
GGCAAACACCGCCGCCTCTTACACGAGGCCAGCGACGAAGACGTCGCGGCCGTGATCGAGGCGCTCATGATCCAACCGCCCCGGTAAGGCCTTCGAGACTGTCCGCCACAGCCAACAACACACCACAAAGCCGGGGAGCGGGTTTTCCACCCCCTCTCAGGCGATTTTATGATGCGTGTCAGTGTGTTGGCTGCTCTTTTTTCGCGGCGGCGCGAAAGGCCTCGAAGAGGCGGTTAATCTCGGGATGTTCTTTCCGCATTCGTTCGGGATGAAACTGCACTCCCACCACAAAACGGTCGCCCTCGAGTTCGATCGCCTCGATAATCCCGTCCTCGGCGCGGGCACTGACGAGCAGGCCCTCACCCAGACGCTTGACCGCCTGGTGGTGGTAGGTGTTCACCATCATCTCGTCCTTCTCGAACAGGGCATGCAGCCGCGTGCCTGGCACAAGGCGGATCAGGTGTTCCTTGCGCTCGGGACTTGTTCTCGGATACCGGTGCTTGACGGTCACTTCCGAGCGGTGCTGGCTCGGGATGTCCTGAATCAAGGAGCCGCCGTAGTGCACGTTCATGACCTGCTCGCCCCGGCAGATGCCCAATATGGGCAGTCCGTGCGCGTCTGCGTAGCGCAACAGGGTGAACTCGAATTCGTCAAGCTCGGCGTCGATCTTCTCGAGTTTTTCGTGATGCGGCTCGTCGTAGAACTTTGGGTCCACATCAATTCCGCCAGGAAGCATTACAGCGTCGAGTTTGGCCAGTTTGCGCGCGGTTTCTTCTTCCGGTTCCCCTTGGAAAAACTCGACAATTACACCTCCGTTTTCCTCGATCGCGCTGCGATACTGCGCTCGCGCATCCCTCTCTCCGGCTTTGAACGGTTCCGTCTGCTCGGTGGTGTACACCAGCGACACTCTTGGTCCTGCCCATGCGGGGAATAGGACCAGAAATGCCAGCGCCAATATCAAGAATGTGCGTCGTGTCATGCTTTGTTTTCCTTTCACCGGAAAAAGTGACGGTCGCCTGTGTGTGCCATAGCCTAAAGAAACAGAGAGGCATTATCCAAGTTGATTGTGTCTCCGAGAGGAAGATCGTGATATGCTTTGGGTAAGCATGAAGGGAGAGAGTCATGCAGCGCAACGAAGTCATCGATCGGTTGAGGAAGCATCGAGAAGAGCTTGAGACCATGGGCGTTCGATCGCTCGCGTTGTTTGGCTCTCTGGCCCGTGGGGAAGAGAATACTGCGAATGATGTCGATTTGCTTGTCGAATTGGACCCGAGACGCCCGTTGGGTCTTTTCGAGTTCGTTGCAATACAGCACCGTATCGAGAAAATTCTCGACGGCGTTATGGTGGACCTCGTTGTGCGGGACGCCCTGCACGAGGAATTGAAGGAAACTATTCTCAAGGAGGCCGTCCCAATTGGCTAGGCAATGGCTATTCAGGGTTCGGCACATTCTCGACGCTATTCAGCGTGTTGAACTGTACACCCGGGAGATGGAGTACCCTCAGTTTTCTGGAAATACACTCGTTATAGATGCTGTGATTCGCAATCCCCAGGTGATTGGCGAAGCTTCCAGATTGATTCCGGAGGAGGTTCAAGATAAGTACCCGCGTGTTCCCTGGCAATTGATGCGGGGGATGCGGAATGTCCTCGTTCACGAATACGAACGAATAAATTCGGCTATCCTGTGGCAGACTGTGCGGCACAACCTGCCTGGCTTACGCAAAGAACTGCGCAAGCTTCTCGAGCAGGAAGAATAGGTTACGCCTGTTTCCGCCCGCATTCCTTTCGTCCTTTGGGTCCTCTCTGCCTTTCTTCTCGGCTCTACCGCTCGACCGGCCAGCTTGCACGGTCAGGGCTTTCGTAAAGACCGATCTTCTCGAAAGGAATCGGCTCGAACCCGAGGTCAAACGCGGGCGAGTCATCCCGCAAGCGGAAATCCTTGTTCTCGGCATCGACGAATAGGGGGTCTTCGTCGATAAGGTTGTTTTCGATCGTCAGGTATTGTTTCGCCACCTCCTGCATACCGTCCCACCTGCCGCCCCAGGAGATGTTGCGGGCAATCACATTGCCTTCGGGCGCCTTGGATTCGCCTTCAAGAATAACCGCCAACGCAGGATACCGCTCGCCGTACGGCGGCTTGTTATAGGCGATGCCGGAGAGCGTGCCTCTCCCCGCGGCCTCTTCGAGCCACCCGTCGGCGTGGTAATGTGCCCATCCCAGCGCTCGCGCATCGACGTGCATGGCGGGTCTGCAGTCTACGAAGATGTTGTTGGCGACCGTGCAGTCGCGTCCGCCGCCGATGAATGCCGCACGGGTCACGTTATAGAACACGTTGCCGATCATATCAGCCGACGAGAACATATCGTCAAGGTAAATGCCCACGCAGCCTCGGTTTTCGAAACCGGTGATGTTGTGCAGGTAGTTGTGGCGAAGCACATTGCCGCGCATGGTCCAGTCGCGCCCGGCGTAGATGGCTCCGGCGTCGTTGGTCTCGAAGCATACATTGTGGATTTCGTTGAACTCGATGAGATGATCGTTGCCGCTGAAGCCCATGCCCA
>SLSB01000460.1 GCA_007130675.1 Candidatus Hydrogenedentota bacterium
GCAGAAACTACGGGAGGCATGGAAGCCCAAGTGCATACCGATGCAGAAGGTGAATTTCGCTTTCTGGGCGATCTCGGGCATGGCCGGTTTCAACTGAAACTGGATCCCTCTCTCGGGAGTGGCACGGCGGAAGGGTTCCGCGAAGTGGGAAAGCCCGTCTGGGTCGAACTGAAGGCACGATTTGGGACCGTCTCAGGAACCGTGTACGCGTATGACGGCACGCCCGCACCCGACGTGACCATCATGAGATTTAAGGTCCAGGGCTATGTCGCTGATGCTGTTGCGCGGACAGATGACCAAGGTCGTTTCACGTACCCGCACGATGGAGGGGTGATGATCCTCTTTGCTTCGGGCGGCAATGTTCGAAGTAAGTCTTTGGAATTGGAGTTGGAACGTGAGAAATCGGCGGAGGTGGAATTCACGCTGCCCGAAGCCGCCCGAGTGTTTGTGCACTTCCGCACGGAGGACGGTTCGGCTTCCGACAAGTTTGTCCGTTCGCACATGCGAGCAGAGTACGAGGGGGGTAATATTAATATCCTACGCGATTGGATTCGACAGCAGGACGATTCATACCTGATCAACTACCTGCGACCGGCCCACTACGAGGTCTTCGCGTTTACCAAACAGGCCGACTATGCATACTTCTCGTTTGACATCGTCGAGAAATCCTCGGAATACCGTTTCGATGTTAACATGAAACGGGCTACGGCCCCCCTTGAAGTTCAAGTGGTGAATGAACACCGCGTACCCGTGCCGAATGCAACCGTCACCATCAGGCCTGTGTACACCGCTGCAACTTACAGAAATGGAGAAACCGACGGGCGGGGCGTTTGTCTCTTCGAGGCCATGCCGCCGGGCGAATACATGGTGAGCAGTGGGGCGGCGTCTGTGACGGCCATCGTACCTGAGCAGAAGCGCGTTGAACTGGTTCACTCAACCACTAAGGAGCCGCGCACGCGATATATCGGCACGGAATGCATTCGCGCTTTGGACGGCACGCGTGATGGTATTGAACTGAGCACGGAACATTCGTCCGTCTTTGTAGTGGCACCGACGGGGAAGGTTACTGACCGAATATCGGGAATCGGGACAAATACACTCTACTTTGTCAAGTCTGGATACACGGTTGGCGTCGCAGAGTTGACCACTACCGCTGAGCAATGGAACGCACTGACACAGTCTCCATACAATCCCTTTCGAGACCCAATAGAAATCGTTCTGGGCGAAGAGGGCACCATCTACGGGGAGGTGACGGATGAAACCGGCAATCCGATAGCCACGGCAGGGCTGCGGGTCTTGCCGCTCGAGGTCTGGCAATATGCCACCGATAGAGATATGGCTCGAATAGGCGCTCATGGTACTTCACACGGCGTATCCGCCCTCGCCCGCGCACTCGCACAGAATGCCCAAACCAACGCCGACGGTGCATTCCGGCTGCGCTACCTGGCGCCGGGGTACTACGTCGTCGGCGCGCCGGTGGATGGTACGTTGCTTGTCAGCGAGCCCGTCGAAGTCCGGGCCGGCCATGAGACCGGCCCTGTTGTGTTGCATTCCACGCGCGAGTAGGGGGGACGCCTTGGCCCGAACGCCAAGCCTCCGGGCAGGGCTCCGAGCCGTTTAGGCGGGTGTGCCGCACAGCTGGGAATCACGAAGCTTCCTCGTCTTCACCTTCGTGCGGCATCCGGGGCATCTGCGAGAGGGCTGAGGTGAGGATGTCGACAATAAGCTGGTTCTGGCTTGTGTCTTCGGCTTTCGCCGCCAGCCGGACGGCTTCGTAGAGGTCCGAAGGCAGCCGCAGGGCGATCTTGCGCGTGTCGAACATGCCTGCGGTGGCGAGGTCGGGAGGTGGAACGGGAGCGGTGTTTGGCTCGGTCTCGAACAGCTCAGGCTGACTGGGCGGCTGCTCGTGGAGGTGGCCAAGGTCTTCTTCAGGAAACGAGGTTTCGAGGATCTCGATATTGGTCATGCCCTTGTCGATCAGCTCCTGAACCTTGCCCCGGCCGCCCATCGAGCGCAGGTGGCGCGCGATACCCGCCGAGGTCATCGCGAATCCGCTCTCGCGCACAAACTCGACCGCCGCATCGCCCTCGAGACCGCGCCGCACGGCCTCCACAATGCGTTCCTGCTTTGCATGCGTCGTTCTCGACATGACCCGTATCCGTGTGTTATTGCCGCGAAACAGTGTCCCCAACGTGCCACGGGATGTGTTCTCGACCCCCGGCGCTTGTCCGCGGCATTTCCTCAATTGCCATCATCTTAGTAAGATGATACGCAAAACACAACTGGAGCGTGAGATAAAGTATGCATGAGCTGAACAGACGCCGGTTCTTGGGGTCCGCCGCGGCGGGGTTGGCGGTCTGCTGCGGGTGCGGTCCCTCATACAGGAACGTCGCCAATCTTGACACCCCCAACACCGGCATCGTGTGTCTCGGGGACAGCCTCACCCGCGGATACGGCGCAACACAGGGCAACAGCTACCCCGAGCAACTTGCGCGGCTTCTGGGCGCGCCTGTCATAAACGCGGGCATTGACGGCAACACCAGTGGCCAGGC
>SLSB01000593.1 GCA_007130675.1 Candidatus Hydrogenedentota bacterium
GGAGATTGGTTTGGTTCATGTGCTGGCGTTTCAGCGCAACAACGATATCGAACTGCAGGATGTGACGGTGGCGATCAGCGGCGATGCCGAAGACTGGCAGGAAATCGGGACCGTCGAGAACAACAAGCTCGGACTGGGCAACTTCATCGATGCTTCTTTGGCGGTGAGTGTGCCTGTAGACGCTACCGCGCGGTATGTGCAGGTGACGGCCCGCAAGACGCCCAGGGTCGAGCGCATCTTGCTTGCCGAAATCGTGATCGCACCACCGGAACATGAACACGCCGATGAGAAGGCGCACCGCCTCCCTCCCACGCCCATGCAAGTCAAACGCGTGCTCGATCAGGCTCTCATCGACGCGGGAGTCGAGTTTTTGTTTGGCTGCTTCCCGACGGACATCCTGCGCGATAACGAGGGCGAGTTGGGGGGCGTTGTGATTGCGAATCGCGCGGGACGCCAGGCGGTGCTGGCCAAGGTGATCATCGATGCCACGGCCCGCGCGACAGTTGCGCGTATGGCGGGCGCGGGGTTTACCGAGTATCCCGCGGGCAAACACCCTTTCACGCGCATCGTGGTGGGCGGCGAGCATCCCGTCGAAGGGCCCGCGCAAATCGAACCGATGCCGTCGCAGGTGCAGAACGTCCAAGCGCCGGGCGGAGCGGAACGGCAGTATGACGCCTATGCCTACACGCTGGACATCGACATGCCCGATGCGTCGTACGCCTCGTTCGCCGCGGCCGAAAACACACTACGCGACGCGTCGTATGCCAAAGGACAAGTCGCCGCGTCGGATATGCCGTTCCAGATCCCGCCCGACACCATGATTGGGCAAGCCTCGCTCGAGGGAGCCTGGCCGGGCCCTGATGCAGTCGACCTCGATGCGTTTCGCCCTGCGGGCATTCCACGGCTTTTCGTGTTGGGCGGGTGCGCGGACCTGCCGCGCGAAGCCGCCGAGGCGCTCCTGCGGCCGCTGGCCTATATGGACATGGGCGTGCGCGTCGGACGTGCCGCCGCTGAAGAAGCGGGCGCAAGACGCAGGCCAAGGATTGTGTGCCTGGGCGACAGCATCACGGCGGGCGGCCACCCCGAGGGCATCGGCTCTCGTCTGGGCCGCTACGAGGTGATCAACGCGGGCGTGGGCGGCAACACGGCGCCCGGGGGTCTCGCCCGCATCGACGACGACGTACTGGCCTATCAACCCGAGGCCGTGGTCGTGATGTTCGGGACGAATGACAGCGTGATGACCGGACCGGCCGCCTTCCGGACCCCTGTGGATGCGTATGAAGAAGCCCTGCGGGAGATTGTCGAGCGGTGCATGGCGGCTGGCGCGCATGTTGTCGTGTGCACCATGCCTCCCATTGTGCCCGAGCCGTATTTTGCCCGGCATCCGCGCGAACACTACGATGCCGAAGGCGGTCCCGATACGGTATTCGCGCGCTATCGCGATGCGGCGCGGCGCGTGGCGCGTGACACGGGGGCCGTGCTTGCCGACATACACGGATTGCTCGAAAACGATGCCGAAGAGTTGCTGCCGGACGGCGTGCATCCCTCTGTGGAGGCCGAGCGCCGCATGGCACAGCTTCTGGCAAGCATTCTGCGCGACACCTTGGATGGGCCGGACGGGTCAAGACCGCTGGCACCCGGCGTGTATGTGCCCGGGGACGCAGGTCTTGCAACTGAACGGGGCGATGTGCGCGAGTTTCTCACCGGGGCGCGCCCCACGCAAAGGGGGCTGCCCACGATTGCGGCGCAGGCCACCGCGTTGCCGGTTCTTGCCGAATACGACGTGGTCGTCATCGGGGGCGGCACGGGCGGTGCTCCGGCAGGCATCTCGGCGGCACGGCGCGGCGCGAAAACCCTGGTGATCGAGTATTTGCATGGCTTGGGCGGCGTGAGCACACTGGGACTTATCGGCAGGTACTGGTTCGGGCATCGCGAGGGGTTTACCGGCGAGATCGACCGCGCCATGGAAGAGCTGGGCGCGATCAGAAACAACCGCGATTGGGATATCGAAGCCCGCATGGAGTGGTACCGCCGCGAGTTGCGTAAAGCCGGAGCCGACATCTGGTTTGGCTGCATCGGGTGCGGCGCGATCGTTGAGGGCGATACCGTCAAGGGCGCTGTCGTGGCGACGCCGCTGGGCCGCGGCGTCGTGTTGGCGGATGTGGTTATCGACTCGACGGGCAACGCGGATATCGCGGTCGCGGCAGGCGCGCAAAGTATCTACACCGACGGCTCACACGTCGCCGTGCAGGGCACGGGCATGCCCCCGCGCAATCTCGGGGCCAACTACACCAACACCGATTACACCCTGACCGATGAGACCGATATGGTCGATGTGTGGCGCACGTTTGTGGCGGCAAGGGAAAAGTATGACTCGGCGTTCGACCTCGCACAGGTGATTGACACCCGCGAACGCAGGCGCATCGTGGGCGATTTCGTGATCTCGCCCCTAGACCTGTACAACGACCGTACCTACCCGGACACCATCGGCTACTCGTACAGCGATTTTGATTCGCACGGGTTCACGACGCATCCGCTGTTCAC
>SLSB01000545.1 GCA_007130675.1 Candidatus Hydrogenedentota bacterium
GACAAGTGGTGCCCTTGGGAACACAAAGAACCTCTGTGCGGAATCGAGTATTACTTGTTTCAGGCGGACACTTATGATCCCGGCGAGGCAGCTCCCGACATGGAATACATTGGCACGTATGACCGCATCCACATCATGCGCAGCAAGCGCGCATTTCCGCGGGCGTTTCTTGTCGCAAATGCCGAAATCATCGCCGAGCCTGAAGCGCATTTCAGACGGATGGCCGAACCCACATTTGATGCGGCGCGGACAGCACTTCTCGAAGCGCGCCCGGATACCTCTCTGCCAGACCGCCCGTCAAACGACTTGGGCAGCGCCCGCCTGACCGCGCGCACCTTCACTAAGGTCGAGGTCGAGGTCGAGGCCAACGAACAGGCGATTCTCGTTTTGTCCGATGCTTACTATCCCGGCTGGCGGGCGCACATTGGCGATGCCCCGGCGGAGATCTTCCCTGCGTACTACCAATTTCGCGCCGTTGTGGTGCCCGAAGGCAGACACACGGTTACCTTCACGTATTTCCCCCGCAGCTTTCAGATCGGGTTGGCGTTGTCAATCGCTGCGTGCATCGTAAGCAGCCTGGCCGCAGTGTATCTGCTGCTTAAACCAGGCCGATGCGCGCAAAGATCGCATTAAGCTGGTTTGGCAATTCCCCGCGAAACTCGCGAACTCGCTTGACTTGCTCGTACCCGTTTTGCTACGCTTTGCGCGCTTGGCCGAGCGCCAAACACCACAGTTTAAGGCACATTCGGGGCTGTAGCTCAGTTGGGAGAGCGCTGCGTTCGCAATGCAGAGGTCAGGGGTTCGACCCCCCTCAGCTCCACCATGAAAACAAAGGACTTACGCACATCGTGCGTAGGTCCCTTTTTTGTTGGGGTTCCAAGCGGCCGCATACGGGAATACGGGGCGGAATGAAGCTACCTTCCTCGTCTTTACTGTCTTTCTGCCGTCACCTGTGGCGGCCTGTCTGTCGGGGTTACATTATCTCCGCAGCTCTTCTTGGATGGCCCGCAGCAGCGAGGTCTCGTCGTCGGTGTCCATGCCGAGTTCCCAAATCATAATGCCTCCGAGGCCCCGTTCGACGGTGTAGCGCGTCTTACTCCGGATGGTGTCGATATTGTTGAAGTAGAACCCGCCGGCCTCGTCCTCGTCGGGCCGCGGCTCGAACTGGTTCAAAATGTGCTTGTACGCCATGGCGATAAACCTGTCATCGAGCCGGCGCCCGTAGAAGGGAACACCCATGGCAATCTTGTCTTTCGGTGCACCCGACTCGATGAGACGCTCGACCGACAATCGGGCGTTATGTTCCGTGGAATGCCGGTAGCCCATGTCATAGGTCATCAGGTGGATCACGTCCACGGCGTCATAGGCCGCCTGGTCGAGGGATTGGGTATGCCCCAGTGCGACGGTTACGTACAGTCCATGGGGGCGAAACGCCTCGGCCGTCTCCTCGAGGAGTCGTCCGTAGGCGGCGTGTTCTTCATCGTTTGCAGGGAATTCCCAGTCATAGTCCACCCCGTCAAACTCGTTGGCCAGGCACCATTGAAGGACGGCGTCAATAAACGCCTTGCGCTTTTCCGGGTCGGCGGTCATTTCCGGAAACCCGCCGGAACGTTCCCATCCGCCGTAGCAAAGATGGATGCGGAACCCATGCTTTTGTTTCATTTCCTGGAAACGCTCGATGGAAAGCCCGGCGACGCTTTCTTCACAGAAAGCCCCGTCGTCCGTTAATTCGGCGGAAAACACGATGAGATCGGTCACGCGGGCGTACGCGCTCTCGGGGATCTGGCCGAGGCTGTAGGTGGGCGCGTAACCGACGACGCGAAACGTGTCAGGCTCACGTGTTTCCCGGTGGTATGTGGCGCACCCTGCGCAGAGTACTGCAACCGAAACGGTGAATAGACACACGGCTCTTATCTGGATCGGCAGATACATGGGCAATAAACCTTTCTTTCAGGGATTTCTCAAGAAGTTTCGGGCAGTCTACTGTTCCTTTTGAACGCGTTCGGGGATACCGCGGATTCTGAAATTCACGACGGCTGCGGGAGGCGTGTCGCCTTCAAACTCGCACTCGAACGCGATCGAACGCGTTCCGGGTACAAGCAGTGGGGGGGCGGTCTCCGCTTCCACTACATTGATCAGGTTGCCTTTCTCGTCAAAGATGCGCACGGCCGTCTCACCCTCGCACATCAGCGATTGACCCGCCTCGAGCGTGACGGGGATCGTCCACGTCGCGAAATTGTCAACTTCAAATGTCGGATTGACGATGGCGCCGTCTTCTCCGGTCACCTCGAGCCTGACCTGCATTCGCTGTTCTTCACCGGTGTTCTCGACTTCCCACTGCGCGGCGGTAGGCTCTCCCGGCTGCAGAATCACCTGCTCGTAGACAAAGTCTTCGGTGTAGTGGAACGGATACAGGGTCCAAATCCCGTCGTCTTCTTTCACGAGATGAAACTCGTTGTCCGTGTCCTTGAGCCGCTCGCGTTGTTCCTCGGTGAATGCGCCGCTCATGCGCGCTTCTTCCCATTCGCGAATGGCATCGAGGA
>SLSB01000075.1 GCA_007130675.1 Candidatus Hydrogenedentota bacterium
CAGCGCCAGGTGGGCATGCTTATCGATCGCAGGGGGCATGTGCGCGCCTGCATCGTGGGAGATGCGCGCTCCCTGTTTCTGCCCGACCTTTCGGCCTACCGGCGGGGGCTTGCACGGCTCTGCGGCCTCCGGCTCATTCACACCCATCTCCATCATGAGCCGCTCGATGATGACGATCTCACCGACTTGGCGCTTCTGCGGCTGGATTATGTGGTGGCGCTCGAGGTCTTGGACGGCGGCCTGCCCGGCCATCTGCATGGAGCCCATCTCTTGCCAGGCGGTGGCGACGAGCGCCCATGGGAACTGCTGCCTCCGACGACCGTCCATGCGCTCGAAGACGATTTCCTGCTCACGATTGACGCGCTCGAGGATGAGTTTGCGCGGCTGCGCAAACCACGGCGCGCGGGGGATTTGCGCGAGCGGGCGGTGCTTGTGCATGTGTCGCGCTTGCCAAGAGACGCCGCCGGGGAATCGGTGGCCGAGTTGGCCGAGCTGGCCTCGAGCGCGGGTGTAGAAACCATGGAGACGGTACTCCAGCGCCGCCCAATTGATCCCCGCTATGTCGTCGGCCGGGGAAGACTTACGCAAACCGTGATCAAGGCCATGCAGCTGGGCGCGGAAGCGCTGGTTTTCGACCTGAATCTTACCCCGGCCCAAGTGAAAAATCTGGCCGAGCACACCGATCTAAAAATTCTCGACCGTACGCAGATCATTCTGGACATTTTCGCCCAGCGGGCGGCGACCCGCGAAGGGAAACTCCAGGTCGAGCTGGCCCAGCTTCGCTATATGCTCCCGCGGTTGGGCGCCAAGCAGTCCGCAAGCGCGTTCTCGCGGTTGAGCGGCGGCATCGGCGGGCGCGGTCCCGGCGAAACAAAACTCGAGATCGATCGGCGCCGCGTGCAAGACCGTGTCGCGCAGCTCGAACGCGAGATCGACAAACTCGGCGAACGCCGCAAACTGCGCCGCACCCGCCGGACGCGCAACGCCGTGCCCATTGTCTCGATCGTCGGATACACCAACGCGGGCAAATCGACACTGCTCAACCGCCTGACCCAGAGCGATGTGGTGGCCGAAAACAAGCTGTTCGCCACGCTGAATCCCGTCTCGCGCCGTTTGCGGTTCCCGGAAGAGCGCGAAATCGTTGTGACCGATACGGTGGGTTTTATCCGGGACTTGCCCCGAGAGCTTATCGAGGCGTTTCGCACGACCCTCGAAGAACTTGACGAAGCGGATCTGCTCTTGCATGTTCTGGATGCCTCGCGCGAGGATGTAGCTGAACTGCACGACTCGGTTATGCAGGTGCTTGCGGAATTGCATCTCCGCGATAAGCCTGTCGTGACCGTGCTGAACAAGACCGACCGGTGCGACCCCAGCCGCGTCGAGGCGCTGGCGCGCCGATTTGACGCCGTGGCCGTGTGCGCGCTCGACCGCTCG
Organism: Candidatus Hydrogenedentota bacterium; assembly: GCA_007130675.1. Taxonomy (GTDB): domain Bacteria; phylum Hydrogenedentota; class Hydrogenedentia; order Hydrogenedentales; family SLHB01; genus UBA2224. Next base: position 1,435 of record SLSB01000075.1, read on the forward strand.
ACGTTTACGCCGCTGCTCGGTGTTCTCGAGGAACATTTGTGGGCGAGCGAAAGCGTAGTGGCGGGGGAGGCGGGAGCACGATGAACAAGTTCGGCGCGTGGACCCTCATCGGCATTGGAATGCTTAGCGTGTGCGGTGAGGCCGCTGCTTCGGGTGCATTGTGGGAGGCGCGCACCCAGGTTGCCCAGGCGCGGCAAGCGCTTCAAGCGGCAGCCAATGCGGCGCACGCGGGCGATGCGCAAGCCTATGCAGAGCATGACGCGCAAGCCAGAGCCATGTTCGAGGAGGCGCGGCGGCTTTTTGAAAATGCAGGAGCGCCGGCCTTGCAAGACGCGGAGGCACTGGCAGACTATGCTCAGGCGCTTCAAGCATTCGACGATCATGACCTGGCCGCAGGCGCCTTGCGGCGGGCGGTGCGTATCGAACCCGATGACGCCGGGCTGTGGCTTGCGTTGGGCCGGTCCTTGATGACTCCGCTGTATACGCGGCTGGACGAGGCGGAAAACGCGCTGAAGCAGGCGGCACGGTTGGCGGAGGGGCAGGGCATCGAAGGCGATGCGCGCGGCGTCCTGGGCAGGCTGTATTGGGAAAAGGGCCTGCCAGCTTTCGCGGAAACCCAGTGGGAGCGCGCTCTCCGCGTCAGTCCGGACAACGTGACGGCGCAGGCGGGTATCGCGGCCGTGCACGCGCGGCGCGGTGAAATGACTGAAGCCTCGAACCGCATTCAGGAGGCCGCCGCGGCGAATCCAGAGGTCTTGGCGCTGGCAGCCGCGTTTCTCGAGAAAGCGCTCGATGATTTTGCGCGTTCGGGACTCTGGTTCGAGGATACCGCGGAGGCCCATTTCGCGTATGCTTCGCTGTTGCTCCGGGTTGGGCGGTATACCGAGAGTCTGGGGCCCCTTGAACGCACGGTGAAGCTCGATCCGGAGAATCATATCGCATGGAATATGGTCGGCTCGATCAATGCCCAACTCGGGCAAACCGAACGCGCACGCGAGGCGTTCGAGCGCTCACTCGAACTCGTACCCGAGCAGGAGCGCACGCGCGAAGCCCTCGAGCGGCTTGTGTCCCCACAGAACGCGGTTCCCGTGCC
>SLSB01000591.1 GCA_007130675.1 Candidatus Hydrogenedentota bacterium
CGGTCTTCGTCGATCAGGCTGCCGCGAAACTGGGCCCTCGGGCCGTATGCCTGTAACAGCTCGGGCCATTGGACGAAAAACTCATCCACGAGCCAATACATGAGCCGTCCGGTGAGCGAGGGGCTGGCGACTTGCGCGCCGCACTCGATATAGACCGTGGGCAACTTGAGGAGTTTGGCCGCAACAATCACCGGTATGGCGATTTCCGCGCCGGTCGAGACCACCATATCCACCCGCTCGCGCCGAAGCATGCGCCACGCCCGGAAAAGGTTGAGCACATACGCGATAGGATTGTAGGGCCGGTTGGGCACGCGGCATGCCCTCGGCAACACCCGCGTCGTCTCGGCGTCGTAACAGAAGTAGCAGCGGTCGTGCCCCTCGAAGGCCTCGGCCAGCTCGAGGATTTCGGTCAGGTGTCCGCCATGCGAGCAGACACAGGCGATGGTCAGCCGTTTCCTCTCGTGGGGCGTGGCGGATGTGTCGGAATCGGATTGAGTCTGCTCCATGTTACGAGGCTCCAGGGCTTCCCCGAGGGCGCGGCGGCCGGCGCGGTTCAAGCATAGGTCATGCAATATCGCGCGCCCGCTCTGGTTCTGGTAAATTATAGACATCATTACGCATATGAACAAGGTACGCCCCGTGGAACAGCACGCATCGCCAGACACCCAAGCGCGGCGGCTGCCGCGCTGGTTGATGCGCGGCGAAGCCGAGGCATTGCCCGTGGCGCGTTGGGAGCGCGTGCTGGTGCTGGCGGCCATGACCATCGCGCTGGGTCTGGGGACAGCCCACCTGAGCGCGCCCAGCCTGTGGCACGACGAGCTGGTGCATGTGTTCGTGGCGAAGAACATCACCGAAACGCTCGAGCCGCGTCTTCCAAGCGGTGTCTTCTATGCCAATGCGCACGCGTACAACTACCTATTGGCGGGGTTTATCGCTGTTCTGGGCGATAACGAGTTTGCGGTGCGGCTTCCCTCGGCGATATTCAGCGCGCTGAATGTTTTGCTGCTCTACGTGCTGGTGCGCAAGCTGCTTGGACGCGAGACAGCGCTTATGGCGGCGTTTATGCTGGCGATGTTTCCGTGGAGCGTTGCCTGGTCGCGCCAGGCGCGTTTCTACACGCTTCAACAGACGTTTTACCTGCTGATGCTGTGGCTGGCCTGGCGGGCATTCACGACGGACCGCCGCAAACAGGCGGTGCGTAACGGCGCGGGGGCATGTTTGGCATTTGTGGGCGGTATGTTGACCTCCGTGCACTCGGTGCTGTTCTTGGGGCCCGTGGCCGCATACGCTGCGGTTCGGGCACTCTGTGAGCGGCAACTGCGTTCGAGATGGGTGCTTGTGTGTCTGCTTGCCGCTGCACTGGGAACAACAGCCGTCAGCCTTTATTATTTGACCGCCACTCCCGTGGACCGGTTGGCGGTCTTCGAACACAGCGGCGTGGGCGGCCGCACCCCACTGCCTCACGAAGACCCCGTCCGGTCGGCACGGCTCTATTACCTGCATTGGCTCAACAATAACCTGAGCACCGGTTTTCTGCTTGCGGGGCTTGCGGGGTCGGTCTTGCTGCTCGTCAACAAGGGGCACCGGGGACTGTTTACGTTTGTCGCCTTCTGGGGGCCGTTTTTCGCGCTGACGTACCTGATTGGTTACCGCAGGGCGCGGTTTCTGTTCTTTGCCTACCCATTTCTGATTGCGGCGCAGGCGTATTTCATCGTCGAGGGCATCCGTTTTATGAAAACGTGGCGGCGGTCTTGGTTGCGCGCCGCCGTTGCGTTAATGCTTCTGGTATTCGGCCTCCGGCTGGCGTGGTCCGCCCTGTTATTGACCGGCGACTCGCTCGAGGCCGCGCGCGGGCACGATATCACGCTGGCGCGGCACCACCCGCCGTGGCGCGGCCCGTGCGAATATGTGCGCGAGCGGCTGGACGGCGACACGGTTGTGCTCACCACGACCAGTCTACCGGTGCTCTATTACGTGGGGCGGGTGGACGAGTGGTTCCCCAGCCGGATCTTGTGGTGGGAGGCGGATGAAATCGGCCTGCCGGGACTCGAGGACGCCGCCGCGCTCGAGGCCTTCATGGCGCAGCACCCGAAAGGGTACTTCATCGAGCATATCCGCCGGCTCAGCATGTGGGAGGCCGAGTTTGCTGAGGAAATCGCATTCGTGAACCAACACATGCAGCTTATCGAGGAAGTTTCCGGGCACTGGGTGCGGGTATACGCCTGGGGCATGTGAATCATTTGCATCGCTGCCGGGGCTTGCCTATAGTGCCCGGCAGCGTGGGGTGTCATTATCGTGATGAAGCTCAATCTCGGCTGCGGCCGCGACTACCGTGAGGGTTGGCTGAATGCCGACGTCAACCCCGAGGTCAAGGCCGATGTCTACCTCGATATGGCGGAGGGGTTGCCGTTTTGCGACAACTCGGCCGCGTGCGCCGTGCTTGACAATGTACTCGAGCATGTTCCCCGCGACAGGTATTTCCATTTTATCGAGGAACTCTACCGGGTGTGTGTGGCA
>SLSB01000542.1 GCA_007130675.1 Candidatus Hydrogenedentota bacterium
CATCCAGCAGCGCGCCCACGATCATATCGCCCGCGGCGCCGCAGAAACAGTCAAAATAAAGGGTTCTCATGCGTTTCCCCATACACGGCGGGGCCTCTCGATGCGGCCCGCGCTATTCTTTGTTGGCAATGCGGTTGATCGTGGCGGCCAGCACGCCCGCGCCGAACCCGTTGTCGATATTCACCACCGAGAGTCCCGTGGCGCACGAGTTCAACATGCCCAACAGGGCGGCGAGCCCGCCGAAACTTGCCCCATACCCGATACTCGTAGGCACCGCAATGACCGGCTGCTCGACCAGCCCCGCGACCACGCTGGGCAAAGCGCCCTCCATGCCCGCGCACACCACCAGCACATCGGCGCTGTCGAGCACGGGGCGTTGCTCGAGGAGTCGGTGAAGACCCGCCACGCCGACATCATACACCCGCTCGACCCGCGTGCCCATCGCCTCACAGGTTACCGCCGCTTCCTCGGCCACCGACATGTCCGACGTGCCCGCGCACACGATCGCGGCAAAGCCTGGGCGGATTTCCGGCGGTTCGACCGTGATCGTGATCGCCCGCGCCATTTCGTGATGCACCGCGTCGGGATGCGCCGCCAGCACGGCCTCGACCACATCCGGGGCGCACCGCGTCGCCAGCACATTGCTGTTGTGCTCGCGCATCCGGGTCACAATGGCCGCCACTTGCGCGGGCGTCTTCCCTTGCGCGAAAATGGTCTCAGGGTAGCCCTTGCGCAGGGCCCGGTGGTGATCCACCTTGGCGAACCCGAGATCCTCGAACGGGAGGTTGCGGAGGCGCTCGAGAGCCGCATCCGGCGTTACCGCACCTGCAGCAACAGCATCGAGAAGTTCCTTGAGTAGTTTCTGTTCCATTGATCCACGCTTTCTGATTGCTTGGGCAGGCCCAATTTACGCTAACGCCTAGAAGAACCGTATAGTACGGGAATCGCCGCCAAAATCAAAACTGGGCCAACGCCAGCACTCCTCCGTGCTCTAAACATTGCCAAGTTAACTCGCATTTCTTGCCATCACAGTGACCCCGGGTCGGTGGGAACTGCGCGGACATGGCTTGCGAGGAGCGCACCGGCTCATTCCGCATATGGCTGGCGGGTCACAGGATTGCCCCTTACGTGGCTGCCAGCGGTATCTTTCGCGGGAGGAGCGCGCTTGCTGCCTGCACTCTGAGCTTGCCGGTGGCGCGGGCCTTCAACCGTAGTCACAACCCTACTGGCGCATGTCCTGCACTGGGCGCTTGGTATAGGGCCTGATAGTCGGCGCGAGAAGACGGCGACTACCGTCATTGCAGGTCTCTTTCGTCTGCTCGAATTCCCGGTGGAACGCCTCTATACTCGACAATACCCAAAGGACGCTGAACTAAGCCCCTCGGCTTAATCAATCCTTGAGCATGGCTGACGAACCGCCTCGCGTTATTCAAGCTCTCTCGCAGGGTGCCACCTCCGCACCTTACCCAGAAGACTCCGAGTTCGCGCTGGGGTGTACTCTCATGCGCACGTGCGGATATACAACGAGTTTCCGCAAATGTCCGATATCGCTTACATGTACGCGCATCGTGAGCCATCGCAAAACCAGGGGAGGCTCAATCGCCAATTCTCTGGTCACGGCAGGCCTACTTGCCCATGTAGCACGTCAATGAAACACTTGCGAAACGCATATTGGCGGTTTCGCGCCCAAGCTTCCTTAAGATCTGCGCAAGACATATAGCCTCAAGAGCCCACCCGTCTGTTTCGCATGTGTTTCGCGCCTAGCCCATTCAAGACTTGCATAAGGGCTTCTGGAGACCCTTGAAGGGTGTCAGTATCCCCGTCTCGCTCTACCAGCCTGCCACCAAGGTTCCCTCTTGGCCGTTATTCTACACACACTGTACAGTTTCTAGTACACACAAATCGAGTGAAGTGTGCCCCCGCAACTTCCCCGTCGTTCATGCCGGAGTAGCGTGTCTCAAGAGCGTCCGAAGCATGGCAGGGGCGAAAGTCACCGGCTGGGCGCGAAGGGTGTTCCAGGTTCTGAAGTATCTTTACAAAGACACGCTAGTCATACAGTAATTTCTCTGAAAAGACGATGAGTCATGAGAGAAGTGTGCATGAGCTGGCGAGAAATCGGACGAAGATAGGCAGAAGTCGCAGCCGCCCAAGTTGGAATCGCGTTCCATTTTGCAATGGACGTAATTGCGTTGCATTGTGAAACAACGCATCAAGAGGGGGCGCTATGTACCGGCAATTTGCCATCCTCTGCGCGGGCAGAAGGACAAGGTCTACGCGTCGGGGCGCGCTTCGCTGCACGAGAAGGTCCAAAAATGTAATCTGCGTGGAACTGACCGTCCTGGCACCGCAACGGACCGAAACAGTCTGCCAAAGTGGCTGGATCCTGGTACCGCGTGAAAGGAACACACGCGAAACGCGGTCCTGTGGGTCCCGTCCTGACCGCAATGTCTGCTATTGTTCACATTTTGACTTGACGAATCACATCTTCGACGTTAAGATTCCTACATGAGCC
>SLSB01000007.1 GCA_007130675.1 Candidatus Hydrogenedentota bacterium
GTGGTTCAGGGCGACCCGTTTCCCTATGTACGCCGCGCCTTCGAGAGTATTGGCATGGCCAAGGTCAGCACGAGCGGTCCTGAGCTGATCAAGCTAGGGTATGTCACCGAAAATGAATACTTGTGTATCAACGACCACCATCAGGTCAAACGCGCAAAGGACGTCTGCCGGAGCCTTATTGTGGCGGGCTATAGGCCCCCGAGCCCCGCAAAACTGGTGGCGCTGGGCGAATCGGTGTGCGCGGCATTTCGCTCGGCCGTGTACCAGATGCAATTGGCGGGCTGGGCCTCCGAGCATGATGCCTTGATTGCGGAACACTTGGCCAAGACACTCACCGGCGGCGACCGCCTCCCCGGCGCCACGATGACAGAGCAGGATGTGCTCGATCTCGAGCGCGAGGCCATGTTGAGTCTATGCGGCACCGAGAAGACCCGCGAACGCATGCAGTACATGCTACAGACCGGTAAACCATTGCGGAACTGAGCGTGGCGCATGCGTGGAGTGGAAAAGAATCGAGGAACAACACCCCCAGGCGGCCTGAAATCAACCGCGGGGCGGTAGGAGGATAACGCAATGCAGGATGTTTACGTTGTTTCGGCCGTGCGCACGGCTGTCGGCAGGGCGAAGCGCGGTACCTTGGCAAATTTCCGGCCCGATGAGATGGCAGCGGCAGTGGTGAAAGAGGCCGTGGACCGCGCAGGAGTGCCTGCCGAACACGTGCAGGATCTCGTGCTTGGCTGCGCCTTCCCCGAGGGCCCCCAAGGCATGAACATTGGCCGCATCGCTCAGGCACGCGCCGGCATTCCGAACAATGTTCCCGGAATGACCATCAACCGCTTCTGCTCCTCGGGCCTCGAGTCTCAGGCGCTTGCAGGCGCGAAGATCGAATCGGGCCTCTTTGATGTGGCGGTGGCCGGCGGGGTCGAGTCCATGAGCGCCATTCCAATGGGCGGGCTCAAATACGACCCGAACCCGACCCTTACGCTTGAGCGTCCCGAGGTGTTTATTGGCATGGGACACTGTGGCGACAACGTGGCGCGCGAATTCCGCATTGCCCGTGAACAGATGGATGCCTGGGCGCTGCGCAGTCACGAGCGCGCCGTCAACGCGATCGACAAAGGTCTGTTTACTGACGAAATCGTGCCGCTCGAGGTGCCGACGGGAAATGGTTCCGTGCGTTTTGATACCGACGAAGGCCCCCGGCGCGATACGTCGCTCGAGGCGCTGGCGAAACTCAGGCCTGCGTTTGCCACCCCCGACCGCGGCTTCTGTACGGCGGGCAACTCGAGCCAGACCAGCGACGGCGCGGCGGCGGTCTGCCTGATGAGTAAGAAGGCCCTCGACCAGTTTGCCCTCAAGCCTATCGCGCGGTTTCTCGGGTATGCGGTGGGCGCGGGCGACCCGCGTTATCTCGGACCTGCCCAACTTGAAGCCATCCCGAAGGCCTGTGAACAGGCGGGCATTAAGCACAGCGACCTCGAGCTCATCGAGAACAACGAGGCCTTCGCCTCGCAATGTCTCTATGTTGTGCGTGAAATGGCTTTCGACGAGGAAAAAGTCAACGTCAACGGCGGCGCAATCGCCCTCGGCCACCCACTCGGCTGCACCGGTGCTAAACTCACCGTCCAGATCCTGCACGAGATGAAGCGGCGCGGCGCGAAATACGGTCTTGTGACCATGTGCATCGGCGGCGGCATGGGCGCGGCGGGCGTGTTCGAGCTCTGCGAATAGTCCCCACACAAACCCGGTACAAATGCTCGGCCCGTTCGAGGAGGCTCGTTGGCGGGCCACGTGTTCGAGCACAACTATGCAATGGCGCAGTTCGATTGGGGCCTGCCTGTTGACGGGGCCCGTTGCGGGCCGTATACTCGGATTCAACTTGCATTCAGACGGGTTTTGCCGGCACGGGGGCCGGCTCGACCCGTCCATCAACCTTGGAGCACGTCATGCGCGCTTTGGTAACGGGGGGCGCCGGCTTTATCGGGTCCCATCTATGTGAGGCTCTTGTACATCAGGGGCACCAGGTTTCCGTGCTCGATGATCTGAGCACGGGGCAGTTCGAGAATATCGAGCATATTCCCGGTCTGACTTGTGTAATCGATTCCACCCTGAACAAAGAAATCGTGCGGGATCTGGTTCGGGAAGCCGATGTGGTCTACCATCTCGCGGCGACCGTCGGTGTGCAACTTGTGGTCGACCAGCCCGTCCATACGCTTGTAAACAACATTCGCGGCACCGAGAACGTTCTCGAGGAAACGTCGCGGTACCGTCGGCGTCTGCTCATCACCTCGAGCAGCGAGGTTTATGGCAAAGGCATAAACCCCGAATTTCGCGAAGACGATGACCGCATTATGGGCGCTACCTCGCTTTCCCGCTGGGGCTATGCCGCATCGAAGGCGATGGATGAGTTTCTTGCGCTTGCGTACTGGCACGAAAAGCGCCACCCCGTGGTTATCGTACGGCTTTTTAACACGGTAGGCTCGCGACAGACCGGGCGCTATGGCA
>SLSB01000264.1 GCA_007130675.1 Candidatus Hydrogenedentota bacterium
AGAAAGCCCATAAATACGCACGGGAACACGGGTTTAGTGGAACCGACGATGCCACGCTCGTTCAACGCATGGGGGCTCCGGTCAAGCTGGTCAAAGGCACCCCGTTCAACTTCAAAGTGACGACCCGTGAAGACGTGGCGCTTGCCGAAGCCATTATCCAGAAAGGGCTTGCGTGATGCGTATCGGTCAAGGCTATGACTTGCACCGACTCGTCCCTGGGCGGCCACTCATCCTCGGCGGAGTTACAATCCCCCACAACAAGGGTCTTGCGGGCCATTCGGACGCCGATGTGCTTGCCCACGCCATCACCGACGCGCTGCTCGGGGCGGCCACGCTGGGAAACATTGGTCAGCATTTCCCGGATACCGACGCCCAATACAAAGGGGCCGATAGCTTGCAACTGCTTCGTAAAGCTTATCTTATGGTTCAGGATGCGGGGTACCGGCTTGGCAATGTCGACACCACGATCATTGCCCAGGAACCCAAGCTTAACCCCCATATCCAAGCCATGCGCACGGCCCTCGCTGACTGCCTTGGAGTCTCTCTGGACGCAGTCTCGGTAAAGGCCAAAACAAACGAGGGCGTAGGTCCCGAGGGGCACGTCGAGGCAATATCAGCCCACGCTGTCGCGCTTCTGCTTCCGCTTCATAAGTAGCTTTTTCTGCTTACTTTATCGCGACCTCTTTGCCTTTGCTTGACGACGCATAAATAGCATCCAGAATCTGCTGAATACGCAGCGATTCCTGGGGTTTGACACGCACGGGGAGGCCGTCGCGTACGCACTCGGTAAAGTGGCGGATCTCCATACGGTGGCCCTCCTGCTCGGGCAGCCAATCGTATTGCATGCTGGTCAGCGAATCGTCACTGGCGCTGCTGATGGTCAAGGGATTGGTCGTAATGCCCGCCTTGTCCCCCAAAATACGAAGCCCTTGGACGTCTCTCGGGATGTTTGCCGCCCAGGATACCTCGAGGTTCAGCACAATACCGTTGTCGAAACGGATGAACGCGGCTGCGTGGTCTTCGACGTCAAACTCATTAAGTGGATAGGGAACGCCCCAGTCTTTGTTGCACAGTCCCTCGCGATCGCCGAATTTGCGGCTGACGTGCCCTGTGGCCGAAACAGGTTTTGGGCACCCCATCATCCAGATGATGAGGTCGAGCATATGCACGCCGATGTCGATGAGCGGTCCGCCGGCCGACTCGCGTTTGATGTGAAACTTGCCCCAGCCGGGAATGCCCCGGCGGCGAAGATACTGCGCCTCAGCAAAATATATCTCGCCCAAGTCGCCGCGTTCGATGATCGCCTTGATGCGTTCGTTGGCTGCCTCGAACCGCATGTTCTGGGCCACCATGAGCTTGCGCTTGTTCTCCTTGGCCGCGGCGATCATCTTTTCGCCTTCCTTGGAATTCATGGCCATGGGCTTTTCGCACAACACATTTGCGCCTGCCTTAAGCGCATCGACCGTCATTTTGCAGTGCAGGCGGTTTTGCGTGCAGATGTCGATGATGTCGAACTGGCCGCGCTTGAGCATCGTCTTGTAGTTGGTGTAGGTCTTCGGGACTTCCCACTTCTTGCCGACCATCTCGACGCGTTCCGGGATGATGTCGCACACCGCCGCCAGGTCGACAGCCCCTTCCGACTCGAGTTCCTTCCAGGGGTCCAGGTGAAACAACTGCGCGACCGAGCCAACGCCAATGACGCCGACCTTGAGTTTCTTGTCTGCCATGAATCTGTTTCCTTCCCGAGAAATGGTTGCTCAACGCATGCCGGCCGTTTTCCCAGATCGGCTTTTGGAATGCGCGCGCAATCATACGAAAACCCACATGCCGGAACAAGGAAGAGGTTGATAAAGGACTAGAGGGACGCAAATGACAAAAGGCGGCCCGACGATACTGCCATTCCTGTGAGTCGTGCGCAGACCGCTGGGGCAAACAAGCATCGCTCGAGTCCGCGTCGTCCATCGTGTCCTGTGGTCCATATCTCGCGTTTCCCATATACGCGGTTTTTCCTGGCAGGCGCATATGCTACAATCGGCGTGACAGTTCCCGATGTCGCGGTGCGTGGGCGCATGCCCCTAATCACAGGAGAATCTGACACCATGAGAAAGAGATCTGCGATCCTGATGCTGTTCGCGTGTGTGGCGATGCTTGTGGCATCCTCGGCCATAGCCGAAGAGGATGTTGCAATCGAAGCGAAAGGTGCGCCGAATGCCGAGAAACTGGGCTGGCATCTTGGCTGCCAGGCCTACACCTTCCGTTTGTTCACCTTCTTCGAGGCGGTCGAGAAAGTCCAGAGCCTTGGCCTCAAGTACATCGAGGCCTATCCCGGGCAATCCTTCAGTCCCGAGAAACCCGATGCCAGGTTTGACCACAACATGTCCGAGGAACTGCGCCAGGAAGCCCTCGCCAAACTCGAAGAATGCGGCGTTAACCTCGTATGTTACGGCGTGGTCGGCCTCCCGGCCGACGAGGACGAGTCCCGCAAAGTTTTCGAGTTCGCCA
>SLSB01000097.1 GCA_007130675.1 Candidatus Hydrogenedentota bacterium
CGCCGTAGGCCCTCGGGGAAGGCAGCGGGTCGGCCTCGAGCCATTGATAACCGTTATCGCGTTTCACCAGCACATACACGTCGGCGTGCCAGACCTTATCGGTCTCCCAGCGCGGTTCATCCGGGAAGTTAGCGCCGCCCGCGACGATCAGCGCATCGTTGTGAACGCCCACAAACGGGCCGGCCATGCCTTCGGCATCGGGCAACGGCGGCAATTCCGACCATTCCAATGCCGCCGATTGGGCATGAGCGGACAGAGGGGCAATCATAACGGCGAGCAAGAGGACACATGGTCTCATCATGGGCATAACGCGCAACAGCATTGACGAAAACAACGTGTCCCTCCTCGGCAAACTGCGGTTCAATCGTATTTTTGCCGCATATCGCGCAGACGAATAAGCACAAGGTCGCGCAACATGCGTGCGGAATCGCGCACGGCGTTCACGCTCGATGTGGGCGAGTTCACCCACCGTACCCCCACCTGGTCTATGCGGAACCCGTGCTTCTGCGCGATGAACAAGGCCTCGGCATCAAACCCGAAGCCCGGTATCGTCATACGCGGGAAGATATCCTCGCTCGCCGCCCGGGTGAACCCTTTAAATCCGCATTGGGTATCGGGAAATCCCTTGATGGCGAGCAGTTGAACGAACACGTTGAAAATGCGGCCCATCGTTTGCCGGTACAAGGCTTGCCGAACTTGAACATCCGCGTCCGGAACGGTGCGAGACCCGATCACAACATCCGCGCCATCTTCAAAATGCGGCCACAGCTTCTCCAGATCGCCGACAGGCGTCGAGCCGTCGGCGTCGGAAAAGACCCGGTAATCGCCCTCGGCAGCCAGCATACCGGTTCGGACCGCGTGCCCCTTGCCCCGGTTGGGCGTGTACTCGATGAGCCGGACTTCCGGAAACGACCCGCGCACCAAATGCGCTGTCCCGTCATTGCTGCCGTCATCAACCACAATGATTTCGGCGTCATACGGCTGAGAGGCAAAGTAGGTCTGTGCTTTCTCGAGCGTGTCGCCGATACGCAAGCGTTCGTTGTATGCCGGTATGATAAACGATAGATGCACAGGTCTCACCCACAGCGGAAGCCGCTATCTCTGTTGTTCACGCACTCGTTTCGCCCAACATCCATGCTGAGCATAGCATGGAAGACGCGCCCAACGCCTCTTTGCACATGCGCAACAGGACGCTTCTGAAAAAAACGGCAGACACACGCATTCGGCGCGTGTCCACCGCCTGCATAACGCCTGCGCGATCAGTCCTCGCTCGGCAGAAACCAGATGTTGCGAAAACGCACCCGGTCGCCGTGGTCCTGAAGCATCAACACACCCTCGGCCACTTCCTGATCGCTCACGCCGCCGGCCGTGCAGTTCGGCAATTCGACATCATCATGAATAAGCACGCCGTTGTGGACCACTGTAATGCGGGCGTTTTCCACTTTCTGCCCGGAATCGTCAAACTTCGGCGCGGTAAAATCAATGTCGTAGGTCTGCCATTCCTCGGGCGGCAGCGAGGCCATCTGAATCGGCGCCGCAATGCGGTAAATCCCGCCGCAGAGGTTGTCGGCCGGGTCGTCGCCAAAACTGTCGAGCACCTGCACTTCATAGCGCCCGTGGACGTAGACGCCCGAGTTGGCGCGCCCCTGGCCAGTCGCGTTGGCCATCAGCGGACACAGGAACTCGACATGAAGCCGGCCCGAGCCATGCTCATACTTGGTCACGAGATTGCTTCGGGATACTTCCATTGCGCCGCCTCCGACCATATTCCAAACCAGGGGGTGGCGTTGCCAGTTTTCCTCGGCGTTCGTGCCATCGAACAGCACGATTGCGCCCTCGGGCGGCTCGGCGCCAAGTGTCGGCGGGATAATGTAGATCTTCCTCATTTCAAACGGGATTGTCGCGCCATCTCCTGCAAATTGCCCGGTCATGTCTTCGTTCTCGGCCGTTGCCGTGACCTCATACAGAACCCCGTCGACGCGCACCTGGCCGCTGAATTCCGCGGTAACGGCCTCGTCGTTGGGGCGCTGTCCCGTGATGACCAGTTTGACGGGGTCGGCCTCCTCATTGCCCACAAAAAACTGGACCCGGTAATTCACGTTACTGGTGGCGATGACTTGAGCCGTCAGAGTCCGGCTTTCCCACCCGCCGCCAACAAACCGGCCTCTCCAGTTGCCCTGAATGGGGTTCTCCGCGGCAAGTGCCGTGAAGGTCACGACCGAGGCCAGAATACACAGTGCCATTACTCGCATAACCAGATTCCTCTCCTTTCGGGCATCGCCCATTATTCAGTCTCGACTGTCAGCTCGTGGATCGACCAAAACCACACCTCGGTGGAACCGGTCTGCACGATACGGATATGGCGCCCTCGAGCGTTGTTGCACTCGATGACCGTGACCGGCTCGGTGCCTTCGCCCACCGCCACCGGGTCGCCCCAATCGTCCGTGTCGTCCGAAACATATACCTCGTACCCGCGCGGATAATCATTGGGAGAACCCGTGGTATCGAGCGTGATGCGCGCAACCGTCTCGGGCCAGCCCAAATCAAGCATGAACCACTGCCCAGGCTGCTGGCGTCCCCCGGTATCCCAGCGGGTTCCGGGGTTTCCGTCGATGGCATTGTGAGCGGCATTCCCACGCGCCGAGGCCGACGTCTCATACTCGGCACTCCGAACAGCCTGCGCAGCCAGTTCGGCTTCCGCGCGCACCGCCGGATCCTCGAGATACGGGCGAATCAATTCCATCGCGGCCGGATGCCCCATCTTGCCCAAGCCGGACAAAACGAGTTTTGTTTCATCGGCGGTCTTAGCCAAGGCATCGGCTTCGCGATAAAGTTCCAGCGTTTGCTCGACATTGCGGTCGCTGGGCATCTCGATCATGCGCAGAAATCCGCGCAACGCGATGACGCGCTCGGTGTCGTCCGAGGCGTTCTTGGCCAGCCTGAGCAAGTCATCCATCGCGGCGGAGTTGGGCCATTGGCTGAGCACGCGCAAGGCCGTTCCGCGCACCTCGGGATCACGCGCACCGGCCGCGTTGACTACCGTTGGCAAAGCAGTCTCGCAACCCTGTTGGCCGAGCACCCGCAGCAACGCGGCTCGAGCGGGAACGCTCGTGCCCGTGCGTCCGAAGGCCTCGGCCACGACGTTGGCGGGTTCTGCGGTGTCTTCGGCCCGTTGGCTCACCCGAATCGCTGCATTCTGGGCCGCGTCACGGGTCTCAGAATCTTGCGAAGCCACAAGGACCGCGATAATGCCGGGGAACGTCTCGGGGGGCGCAACAGCCGCCAGCGCATCGAGCGCGGCACCGCGCACTTCAGGGGCTTCGTCAGAGGCCGCCTCGACAAGAGCCGGGGCCGCGCGCGAGGCCAGCCGAGAACCGAGCGCCCGCGCCGCTTCGGCACGATAGGCAGGCACAGGGGCATTGCCCATGCGGTACACAAGCGCGACGTTGATGTCTTGCCCGGGCATCCGGGTGAGTGCCGTGCGGGCCAGACCACGGGCTTGGTCTTCGTCGGATGCGGCAATCTCGGTGAGAAGCGCGACCGAGTTTGCATCACCCAGCAACGCCATGGCCTCGAGTGCGGCATTGCGCACGAGTTCGGTGTCGCTTCGGGCCGCGCTGGTCACAGCCGGAAGCGCACCCGGATCGCCGCGATGTGCAAGCGAGATCAACAAAAGCGCTTGGGTTTCAGGAGGCAGATCAGGCAATTCCCCGGCGAACGCATGGGTGGCGGCCCCACCGGGCACCCGGCGCGCGACGGCAGCAGCCGCCTCGCGAATCGCGCGGTTTCGTTCGCGCAATGCCTCGACAACCACCACGGTGGCGTCGTCGCCCTGAACCTGCACAATGCCGCGCAGAGCGACCACCCGAAAGTTGTCAGGAAGCCCGCTGCGATATACCGACTCGTAAATGGATTGGGCCTGGCCCGCATGGCCCGCGGCAACCAGATTGTCGGCGCAAAGCAGGTAGGCGTCCGCCCAGGTCGGCATGCGCTCGACCGTCAGACCGTTCTCGAGACCTTCGAGGGTCCGGGCCGCCCGAATACCACCGATCTTGCCCAGCGCAAGCATCGCGGCACAGGCTATGTCGGTGTCCTCGTCTGTCACCAATTCACACAGCACGTCTATGGCCGGCCGTGACTTCCGTTCGCCCAAGCCATGTATCAGCCCAATTTGCACGTCACCCGTGGCCTTGGAAAGCGCCTCGAGATAGGCCTCATCAACCTCGGGCGCGTCCATGCGTTCGATGGCATAGCGGGCCACGTCAGACAATTCGGGATCGCTGAGAAGCGGTGCCACCGCCGGTACCACATTCGGCGTTCCGAGATGGTGCAACTGGCGGCACACAAAGCGTTTCGCATAGAACCCCGCATCGGGATCCTCGAGCACGGCCGCGAGTTTTTCGGCCAGCGCACGGCGCACGTCCTCATTCCCGAACGTGTCGTTTACCACTTGTTCGATGAACCGCAGATCCGAAGGATCATCGCCCAGTTCATAGCTTGTGATCGCATCGATGGCGTCGTCGATGAACTCGTGTTGAACCGCCCTCAACGCCGTTTCGGGATAGTCTGGTGGAAGCTGCGCACTCGGGGTGGACGGGCCATCGAGATCGCCCATGGCCCACTGCGTCCCGTCGAGAAAATGCTGCAGGATCTCGGGCGTCCAGAATATCTCGTGGCGGTGTCCCAGCGAACAGTAGAACACGCGGCCTTCCCCGTAGCTCCGTACCCAGGATACGGCGAAATCGTCGTCATCTCGGCGGATGCCGTCTTTGGTCATGTCGGTCTTGGCGGTATCGAGGCTGAGAAGAATGCGCAGGTTCTCGCGCGAGTAGGGTTCTCTGAACTGGTATATCTCGTCGGCAATCGTGAAACCCTGGCCCTTAAAGGCCCAGTTGATGGGATGGGCGGGGTCGTCGAGCTTGATTGCCACTTCCTCGTTCCAGGGATGGCCCCAGAAGTAGCCGCCCATCATTT
This sequence comes from Candidatus Hydrogenedentota bacterium, assembly GCA_007130675.1. GTDB lineage: Bacteria > Hydrogenedentota > Hydrogenedentia > Hydrogenedentales > SLHB01 > UBA2224. The sequence goes on from SLSB01000097.1 coordinate 4,975, forward strand.
CGCCGTATTCTGGCCAATCGTAGAAGGTATCCGTGGCCGCATGGATCCCGACGATCCCCTTGCCGCCGCGAACAAAATCCAGCAGGCTGGCTTTCAGACGGGCATCGTGTTCACGCGCTTCGCGCTGTTCCTCCTCGGACAATTCGTCCAGGTTTTGCGGCAAAAACAGCTCGCCAGTGGTGTTATTGAACACAACCGCATCGAACTGCGCGAGATTTTCGGGCTCGAACATCGCGATGTCGCTGCTGTGCACGGACGTATATGCTCCGGTCTTTTCGCCCATAATCTCGAGCGCCCGTGCACCATACGGCACCGAGCTGTGCGCAAACCCCTTACACAAGCTGAAAATCAGCAGTTTTCGGGGTTGCTCAGGAACAACACGGGGCGCGTCCGGGCTCGCGGCGCGAATCTTCTCGATCTCTTCGGGCCTTTGTGCAGCCGCGCGCGGTGTCCACGCCAAAAATGCAGCCAGCACCATGGCCGCCGCAATCATCACCATACTCGAGCGTTTCATCATGTATCTCCCTTATACCGGATCAAACCGCAACGGCCTGCCGGACAGCGCCGCGCGGATGATTGTGGTTACAGGCGCCATGGACTCCGGTTCGCGCGCGCGCGCATGGCATTGGCCTCGGCATCGCCGGCGAATTCCTCCTTGACGGGATCCCACCTGAGATCGCGTTTGACGACATACCCGATGTTAGCCAACTGGCATATCGTGTTGGTGCGGTGCCCGGTTTCTGCACATGCAATAGGCCGCTGATGCGTTCTGACGCAGTGCAGCCAATCCTCTCGATGGTCGCGCCCGCGGCCAAGCTGCGTATCGCCCGGAGTCCATCGGATATCGAGCAGTTCCTCGGGCTCGGCGCGAATCGAGCCCCGGCTCACCCACACCGTGCCCCGGGTGCCGCGAAACACGCAATCGGCTTCCCCGCCCGGCCGGTGATACATGGGAACCCCGTTTGCGTAGAGGAACGTCATCCGTTCGACATCCTTGCCGTTGGGATAGAGGATCTCGACCGGGCCGCTGCTGTCCATGTTGAGCGCCCATTGCGCGATGTCGAAATGATGCGTGCCGAAATCGCTTAAGCCGCCCCCGGCGTAATCGCGGTAGTACCGCCAGTGCGGGAAACCAGGATAATCCATCGGACACAGCGTAGACGAGTAGTCGCGCCACTGCACCGGCCCCTGCCAGAAATCCCAGTCAAGCGTTGGCGGCACGGGTTCGGGTGGAAGACCGTAGGCGTCACTGGGCGGGCCGCCGACGCTGATCTCGATGGACTGCAAGTCTCCAAGAACGCCGTTGCGCACCAGTTCGGCGGCCTGACGGAACCGGCCGCCATAATCCGAGCGCTGTTGACTGCCGGTTTGAAATACGACGCCGTAGCGGCGGACTGCATTTACAATTGCGCGGCCTTCGGCAATCGTGCGCGTCAACGGTTTCTCGCAGTATATGTGCTTGCCAGCCTTGGCCGCCTCGATCGCGGGAATCGCGTGCCAGTGGTCGGGGGTCGAGATGATGACTGCGTCAATGTCCGCACGCGCAAGCAAGTCACGGAAATCCGTGTATGCCGCGGCCGAGACATAATTGTTCTCGCCGAACCGCCGGGCATACGCTTCGTCCGCTCGGTTCTTGGACTGCTCGAGGCGGCCGGTCTCGACGTCGTTGAGGGCCACGACCTGCACATGCGGTTTCCCGAGAAACGAGTTCAAATGCGAGTCGCGGCCCATTTTGCCGAGACCGATAAACCCCACCGTCAGCCGTTCGCTCGGGGCCACTCCGCCCTCGGCGCCCAATGCGCGCCCCGGCACAATGAACGGAAATGCGGCCGCACCCGCGGCGGCAAACGCCGTGCGCCGAATGAAGCCACGACGCGTCAACGCCGGGGAACCCTCTGTTTGCATGACTCGTTTCTCAGGCATGGTGCGAAATCCTCCTGAACCTGCTAGGCTTGGCTGGAAGTAACAGACCGACAGCATTCTTGATCTTATCCGGCCGCGTAGTCAAGCCAAGGCAGTGTACAAGACGACTCCTTCGCATTTCTGTGGCGCGCGTGGTAGTCTAGTACGCGGAAATACTCACGTAATGACATCAGATCGAGCAATGGTACGAGTCGGACCCGCAGGCTGGTCGTACGACGACTGGCAGGGCATCGTCTACCCACCCGGCATGCCCCGGCAGCTTCATCCTCTCGAGTTTCTCAGTCGCTATTTCGACACCCTCGAGGTGAATTCATCATACTACCGCCCCGTGCAACCAAATCACGCGGCAAATTGGATTCGACTGCTCGACGGCAATCCCCGGTTCAAACTCACGGCGAAGCTGTACAAGGCCTTCACCCACGAGCGCACGGAATGGCCCCCGCAACGCGACATCGACGCCGTGCGCGCGGGTTTTGACCCGATGCTCGACGCCGGCCGCCTCGGGGCAGTGCTGATCCAATTTCCCTGGAGTTTCAAGCGCACGGTCGAAAACCGCCAATGGCTGGCCCGCGTCACCGGCACCTTTTCCGACTACCCTCTCGCCATCGAGGTGCGCCACGCATCATGGAACCAGACCGAAGTATTCCAGGAACTCGCTCAGCGCGGTATTGCCTTCTGCAACATCGACCAGCCGCTGTTCGCGAACTCGCTCGCACCCACCTGCAAGACCACCGCGCGTGTCGGATACGTGCGTCTCCACGGCCGCAACGCAAGCGACTGGTTTCGCGAGGACGCCGGTCGCGACGAACGCTACGACTACCTCTATTCGATGGAAGAACTCGACGAATGGCTGCGCAAAATCGAGCGAATTAGAGAAAAAGCCTCTGAAGTCTATGCCATCACCAACAACCACTATCGCGGGCAGGCCGTGGTCAACGCCTTCGAGCTGCAACACGGTCTCGGGGTCGAGAAACACGAGCCGCTTCCCGAGTCCCTCCTCGAGGCCTATCCCCGGCTGCGAGAGCTGAGCCATCCAGAAGAGCAGCCGACTCAAGACCCTGACTGAACGGATGGCGCCAGCGTCTTGCCTGTAAGTTTGATCTATCTGTCGAAGATGCAGGCGAGATGCCTGCGCTACCATGGACCCTGCGAATGCGCGGGGCAAAGACCAAGACGACCGGCGAGGGCGACGGTCCTGCAACGTGCACGGCGGCCGCGTCTGCTCTGTATATCCACGCGTCCATTCCGTCCATGCAGTCCATTTGTTCGCAACCGCTTGATGCGGGTAATATTGTGTCAGGGTAAACGCTGGACAGAAATCTGCTCTGAAAGGCCCGATTTCATGGCAAAACATGCGCGTGTGTTCCTTGTTCCCTTGATAGCAGCCTGCGCCTGTGCCCACGCAACGTGGGAGGACGATTTCACCGCCTGGTCCTGGCAAAACCGGCCGGCGCTCGAGGTGCGCTACACAGACGGCGCGCGCACAGCCTTTGAAGTCATTGCCGAGGCATACCGCCTGCGGGGCGAACTCCGTACGCCACACCGGCTGCTCGATGCCGCCACCGACGAGGAGTGGCTGTCGCTCGAGGTCGTCGACGCATCGGGCACGGTCTACGCCTCCGTGCATGCCGCACCCGATTCGCGCATCAATCTCTACCGCCGGGGACCCTACTTCTGCGAGGTTCATTGGTTTGACATCCAGACGGCCACGGCGGACGGTGCCCTCGCCCCGCTCAAAGGCGATCTCGCCTTGTATTGTTACCCCGATAAGCTTCTAGCTTCCATCACCTGGCACGCCACGGCCGACTTTCCACTTGCCGCGGTGCGCGTGAAAGGCATCGCTCCTACTGTGTTTGATGCGGAACCTCTGGCAGAGGGCGAAACCGCCATGTTCGCGTTTCCGCTGTTTGGCGAGACCCCGCCGTTGCCTCCAGAAGCCTTCGAAAACATCGAGGCCACCGCCCCGATGCATTACGATGCCGTCCGTGGCTGCTACACCATCGGCACGGTCAGCGAAGGCGGGTTCCAGGGGCATTTCTTCCATCACCCGAACCGCTACGAGACCGCCCGCTTCCGCGTGACCAACGACGAGCGGCCACGCACCATTTACATCTGCCATGAAACGGTGCGCGGCAATCGCGGCAGCGTCGAAGGCGGCATCTTACTGGACGAAGACGGCCATCCCCTGCCTATTACGGTGCAGATATGCAAGAATTTCTCGGGCGAGAAGGAAGAACCCTTCTACAACCCCGAAGACACCCCATTCAGTGAGACCTACTTCCCGCTGACCCTCGCCCCCAACGAGTCACGCGAGCTCACATCACTCCACCTCTACCAGAACTGGGGCCGGCATATGGTCAAGCAGTTCTCCTCGCTCGGCGCATGGATGGACTATTTCCACAGTTCCACGGGCGTCACGGAAACAACCTGTTATGTGCCGTTCAAGTTCGGAGGACTGTCTGGCGTCGACGTGGCCGATTTCCGTGCGATGAGTCAGGCCACATTCTGGGGCGGGCAGCCGCAGTACGACAATATCGCGGGCCACAGCTTCCTGTCGTACAAGACGGGTGAGGAATGGCAATACCTGACCTACCGCGGCACGACCTACCGCAGCACCGGACCAAATTGGATGGACATCGGCTTCGAGTACCTCTCCACTGACGGCAAAATCCGCGCCATTGTCGACACCTTCGAGCTGCCGCAGTCCGACGAGCTGCGCAACTTCATTCGCGTGCGGTACGAGGCCCTTGAACCTATCGAAATCGAAAACGCCCGCGAGCAGTTTCGCCTGGCGACCATCGCGACGTGGGTTCAGCGATTGCGCTACACACACGTCGCCGCTACCGGAATGCCAGATACACCCCTGTCTTTCGAGAGCGACCATTTTGCCCTGCGCGGCCATCCGATTCCGCCCGAGAACTCCTTTATGGCGGTGTACGGCGAACCAAAGGGGTCTAACGCGCTGGTATTGCGCTCGTGGAAGGGCCCATTCGGTCCTGCGGTGAGCCTGTGGTGCGAGCAGAGGGGCGATGTGCGCCTGCTCCTGGTTCCCGATACCGACACGGTGCGGCTCGATGCGGGCGACGTCATCGAGTTCGATGCCTTCTGGCTGCCGTATGGGCCCTATGACTCCGCCGAGACCCCACGCCGCGAA
>SLSB01000380.1 GCA_007130675.1 Candidatus Hydrogenedentota bacterium
GGAGAAAGAAAAACATGCAGAAAAAGGGATTTACACTGATCGAGCTGCTCGTCGTCATCGCCATTATCGGTATCTTGGCGGCGATCCTGCTGCCAGCACTCGCCCGCGCACGCGAAGCGGCCCGCCGCGCAAGTTGCGCCAACAACCTCAAACAGCTTGGGCTCGTATACAAGATGTTCGCCAACGAGTCCCGCGGAGAAATGTGGCCCTCGATGCAGGCAAATGTCTACCTGCCGCCCGTCATAGCACCGGAAGATTTGGGCGATCCTGCCGACATGCTCACGATCAGTGTGGGCCCGACCGTGCTCGACATCTACCCCGAGTATATCGCCGACCCGAACATCTTCATCTGCCCTTCGGACCCCGCCTTCACACGGGACAATTTCACCGATGTGGATGGCAATGTCGTGTTCGGCAGTGCCAATCGGAATATCCAGACCATGCATGGCAGGGGCTGCAACCATGGCTCAGCGTGCATGGGTTCGGTGGATAACAGCTACGTCTATTTCGGTTACGTGTTTGATCGGGTTTCCGTTGACGATGCAGTGGAGCCTCTGGCCATGGTTGCCCCAACGGTTGCGGGATTGATACAGCCGGATGACCCAATGGGACCAGCCCCCGTGCAGATGGCTGCGACGTGGGAAAACAGGCTTCAAGCGATTCTGGATGCGGCGGATGCGTTTGACCCTGCTGATATGCACGGCAGTATTGATCGTGTCAACGCGGCGTTTGACAGCGACGCCAGCGTCGATGCCCCCCACGGCAATGCCGGCGGCTCGACCGTCTACCGTCTGCGTGAAGGCATCGAGCGGTTCATGATCACCGACATCAACAATCCAGCGGCGAGTGCCATGGCGCAGTCCGAGATCTGGGTCTCTCTCGACGTGATCTCGACCAATGTGCAAGATTTCAGCCACGTCCCCGGCGGGGCCAACGTCCTGTTTATGGACGGACACGTCGAGTTCGTCCGGTATCCCGGTAACGCCCCCGTGAATGAAGTTGTGGCGTCTTTCACTGGTGTCGTGGCCGGCTGATCGCGTTCGAACAGTCCCCGGCGATTGGCCCGCTGCGCGCCTGATGGCGTTGATCAACGGTTAACAGCGTTTTTCACGAGTCGCTGGCCTCCAGGTCGTACCCACAGCAGCCCCAAGCAGACCCCGGAGGCATACGAGCCGCCGCCCCCCCGCGGCGGCTCGGCTTTTTCTCGAGGGAATGACGCCCTTCTGAAACCGGGCAACCCGGTTTAGCCTGAATCCACCCCTCCCGATGCTGTATGCTTGGACGCAGAACGACAACCGCCAGCGCGGACTCGGGCAGCCGGGCTGTAGATTCATTGGGAAAATGCCGAGCAATTTGAAGATGCCGCCGGATTCGTCCAAGATAGGGGGTTTGAAGGTCCTGTTTTCGCATACAGTGCCGCAGCATTCACAAGGAGCATGATCTCATGGCGTTGATTATCAATGGCGAACGGATTGAGGATGATTTCATCGGGGAAATCCGCACTCAGTTGGAGCGTCAGCACGCTGGGGGCGGCGTAGCCGAGTGGGAAGCGTTGGGCAAGGACCTCGATACGTTCGCCAAGGACATGGTGATTGCCCAAGTGCTGATACGCCAGGAGGCGGCCCAGAATGGCCCTGCGGTTTCCCAGAAGGAGATCGATCAGGAACTCAAGCGCATTCGCGAGCGCCATGAGAGCAAAGAGGCCTATCAGGAACGCCTTCGGGAAATGAATATTTCCGAAAAGCAACTTCGCGACGATATCGAGCAGCGTATGAAGGTTGACCGTCTCCTTGACCAAATCTGCCAAGAGGTTCTCGAGCCCACCGAAGCCGAAATGCGCGCGCACTACGAAGAAAACAAGGCCCTGTTCATGGACCCGGAGAGTGTCTGCGCCTCGCATATCGTGAAACACGTGGAAGGGGGCACCATTCTCGACGCCCAGGCCGCCTTTTCAGAGTTGGAGGAGCTGCATGCACGCCTGCTGGAAGGATTCAGCTTCGAGGCGGCGGCCCGCCACCACTCGGACTGCCCCGACAACGGCGGCAGCCTGGGGTATTTTTCGCGCGGCACGATGGTCCCGGAATTCGAGGACGTGGTGTTCAATCTGAAGCCCGGGGAAATGAGCGGCGTGTTTCAGACGCCGTTCGGCTATCACATCGCCAAGGTTGTCGACAGGATACCGCCGCGCGAGCGCCCTTACGAAGAAGTGGCGGCACAGGTCCAGCAGGCATTGATCGACGCGCGCGAAAACGCCGCTATCGACGCCTACACGGCCCAATTGCGCGAAAAGGCCGACATCGGCGAAGCGTAACCCTGTTGTTGCGGCTGGCCGTCGCACACCGCCCCGCTATCCGGTAATAACGGCGGCGCTCCGCTCGGTGCGATGCGCGAAATCAGCCCTGCCGCAGAGCACTCAGCTGCTTGTCATGACCGGGATTGTGTTTTGATATGCCGGGGGTGTCTGCCCCATAATGGGGGTACCGATTGGGAGGCACGCCCAC
>SLSB01000173.1 GCA_007130675.1 Candidatus Hydrogenedentota bacterium
AGCCGCACCGCGGTGGTAAGGTCTTTTCCGGCCAGGCGGGCGGCCCGCAACGCTTCGGCGCACAGCGACGCTACCGTCTCGGGATTACGAACATGCCCAAGTTCGAGGAACTCGAGTTCGAGTTCCTGTTGCTTGCCGGAGCGGTCGAGCAGTAGATGCGCCGCATCGCGGCCAAGCGACGAAATCGTGGCGGGTGCTTGTGCGGCGCTCTTTCGGAACCATCCGCGTTTTTCGGGCGGCGCCCCGGCCGGTTCTTCGGCCGGAAGCTCGACGGTGAGGCGTTTAAGACCCTGCTCGATTTCGTAGCGTTTCTGGAACTGTTCGGCGCTGACTCGCGGGAGGATGGATTTGACGTTGCGCAACCACTCGAGTTCCCCCACCACCTCGTAGATCTCGCGTTCGGGATGCTTCTCCTTAAGCTCGTGCACAATGCGGCTGATCGCCGTGTGGGGATAGAGCGCGAGCACGTCCCAGCAGACCTCGTCGCACTCGAAACAGAAGCAGGTGTCCGGATCGATCGCAAAGCGGTGTCCGCCGAGCTCGAATCTGTGAATCGCGGGCTGCGGCATCAGTAGGCCCCCAAGGTGCCCTTGTCACGGCTCCAATTCTCAAGATAGCGGAAGCACGCAATGCCGATCAGAGTCCATACGACGGCGTTCAAGATGAGAAAGTAGAACGAGGAATGCAGGAAAACGCTTTGAAACTCGCCGTTGACCTGCTGGCCCCGAACCAACACGTATTTCAATGAGATCGCCGCGTCGGTAATCGGCACGCAATGGGCGATCGCGCGGAACCATCCCGGGAGTTGGGCGATCTCCTCGGAACCGACCGCGATGAGTAGAAGGACCAGGCGGATGATCATCGCCACTTGGCCGGTTTGTTTGAACACCAGCACCAGTCCCCCAACCATGAACCCGAACCCAATCAAGTTGGTGTATGTCAGGGCAAGCACTACTATCGTGGCCAGCGGGTCCAAATATATCGTGCCTTGGAGGCTGGCGGCCAAGAGGGACAGCAGGACGGTGTAGGTCAGAATGCTTGTCACCGCCGCCACGAAGGATCGGGCCAGAAAATTCGTGACCAGCCCATGCGGACTCATGCAGACCTGCTCGAGTTCGCCGGTGCGGGCCATACCTTGCAGGCCCTGGGTGAACATGCCCACCAGCCCCATGGCGAAAATTCCTATCAGAAACCCCACCACCTTGTCGAAGATGTTCTCGGACCATTGCGCCAAGGCGTCTTGGCCGGAAACAAAAGCCAGAATAACCAGCATCAAGAACCCGTAGCTGATAACCAGGCCCGTGAGCGTGGCGAACCAATAACGGCGCATGATAATCAGGCTCCGTATCACCTCCGCCTTCAGTACCAGAAAGAAACCCATTCTACCGTCCTTGCTATTCAGTGGAATCGTCTGTGATTCGCAGAAACACGTTCTCGAGAGACTGCTGTCGCAAATTGACGGACCGCAACTGAGCGCCGCTCTCGCGTAAGCGGTCGATCACACCGTACAAGGCTTGCGAACGCAACACAGGGTCGTGCTCGATAGTGACAACGCACAACGCGTCGAATTCTTGTTCGTGCATCGAAACCTCGAGCACGCCTTCGATGCCGCTTAAAACGCCGTTGGGCGGAACTCGGTCCAGTCGCAGCTCATAGACCTGTTCGCTGAACAAATCGAGCAGTTCGCCGGTCGGTTTGCAGGCGGCCAGTTCACCGTTTTTGATAATGCCGATACGATCGCACAATTCCTGGGCGACGCCCATGTCGTGGGTGGTGACCAAGGCAGTCTTGTTATGCTCGCGGGTCATCTCGATGACGCGGTCCTTGATCGAACGTGCACTCTGAACATCAAGCCCCGTCGTTGGTTCGTCCAGCAGGATGACATCCGGGTCGGCAATCAGGGCAATGCAGATCGCCAGTTTCTGCTTCTGGCCACGCGAGAGGCGGCGCACCTGCACGTCTTTCTTGTCGCTGAGCCCGATAAACTCGAGCAATTCGTGTGAGCGTTTCCTGAGCACTTTGCCCGAGACGTTCTTGAGATTGCCGAAGTAGGCGAGGTTTTCGAGCGGGGTCAGCGGCCAGATCGAGGTCCGTGTGCCCTCGAGCACCACGCCAATCTTGCGCAGCACCTTCAGTCGCTGCCGTTCGACGTGCATCCCGGCCACGTACACGTCGCCGCTCGAGGGCCGCACCAGCCCCGAGATCATTTTAACCACGGTCGTCTTTCCGGCGCCGTTGGGGCCAAGGAGACCAAAAATTTCTCCCCGCCGGATTTCAAAGGCGACCTGTTTGACCGCATGGACCCGGCGTTTCTCGTATAGCCGCCGCTTCTCCGTGGTCTCGTTCTTGCTAAAGAAATGCCGCGTGTAAAACACTTTGTCGACATTATCGGCGTGTATAATCGGGTCCATTGTCATGCCAGATCCGGTTGTTTAGATACCACGGACTGCTCGATTTCCTCGAGCGCGCGTTCTTTGTCGCCCAGCTCCTCGAGTTTGCCCAGATACTCGAGATACGCGATTTCGATGTTGCGAATCGCATGAATCGCCACCACGAAGATAAGGCTTTCGGTCAGCCAATACAACACACCGAGAAGCACCGCAAACACCACAAACTCCAACGACTGCGCGAAGGTATTGCGGAAGAAATGGGCATGCACCACCGAGAACAGCACGGCGGCACAAAGAATGCCGGCCCACGGGTTCCCCAAGACGAGGATCAGGCTTCCCTGCAGCGCCACACGGTAGATAATCTCTTCGGTGAACGCCACGCCCGCGTACCGGCCCAACACCAGCGGACTTTCCGCGGCGAATTCCCCGATCGAACCAAAACCCAGCAGGACCTCGCGGGCATCGCTGACACACCGGTGGATCGCCAAGAGCGAGAACACAAAGATGACGTGGCCCAGAACCAGCCCGGCCCCGATGTAGACGGGGTTCAGCAGTTGGCGGCCCAACGCTCCATCGGCGTAGGCGACATAGGCCGCGACTACGAACAACGGAAGCTGAATAAGAAACAGGTCGGCCCGGAACTTCGGCCGCTTCTTGGGCTTGCCGCTGCCATTCGCAATGAGCGAATGCACAACGTGCAGTCCGGCCAGCACCAGCACCGCCGCTCTCACCCGGCCTCCTCCTGTTGGTTGGCGTGGAGGGCCTCGATCATATCGAGCAGAGATTTCCCCGCCATGCGGCCCTTGAGGCTGTCGCGGAACTCGTTGAATTCGCGCCGCAGCAGGCCGTAGCAGTACATGTCGTGCAACTCGCCGTTGCGCACCACATGGTCCCGGAGCGTCACCTCGCGTTTGGCGTTGCTGCGTTCCATAATCCGCCAGGAAGGCGAGTTAAACGAATAAATATATGCGCTCACGCGGTGCAGATTCAGCTCGTCGAAACAGTATTCCATGATGCGGTAAAACGCCAGGCCGATCACGATGCCCTTGCGGAGGTGCTTCTGGCCGATGTACACGTCCAGGCTGCACGACCGGTTGCGCCAGCTCAAGTTCTGCAGCAGCACCAGCCCGATGGGGCCTTGCCGCTCGGATTCGAGAATGAACTGAAACGCGGCCGGCATGGTGTGGCCCGGCGCCCGCCCGAGGACCCGCACGATCTGTTCGCGTATCTGCCGTTGCGAACGCGTCATGTCGCCGTAGAGATACAACTGAAAATCCGGGTCTTCCATCCATTCGACGACCGTATCGAGGTCCTCGCGTTCGGCCCGTCTGATAGTCACGTTGGTTCGAAAAGCCATCGGTCATGCAACCCCGTTCTGCGCGGCGAACAACGACAGCGTCTCGTTGTTGAACCACCGGCCCAGTGAAAAGACCACCTCGCGGGCCACGCCATCGCTATGAAACCCATGCCGGGTGAAAAAGGCCCGCAGCCTCGTTTCGCTGTCAAGACAGTGGGCCATCATCTTATTGAGGCGGCGTTCGACAAAGGCTTTGTTCTTCATAAACCCGAACGCTTCCTCGGCCATCTCGGTATCAAGATCGCTCTCATCGATAAACATGAACAAGAGTTCGCAAAAAAATACATCTTGCCGGCCCGTGCGCAGACTGCAAAATCCCCGAATCAGCCCCGTCAAATCTTCGACTGCGTAGTATTCCTGGAAAAGCTTAACGTCTTTGCTGACAATGATTTCGCGCAATTCGCCCACGGACGGGTCTATGCGCTCACGGTGCCGGTCCAGCAGCGCGGCGCGCGGCACCGCGGGATCATAGAGCCGTTTCATTGAAGGTGCATCATCGGGTTCGGCAGCCCGGATCATGCAATGCTCGTTGAAAATCAACGTTAACCCCTCGCAGCGGGCTCGGAGGAACCCTGCTCAGCCGGGTTGCGGCGCCTGCCGCAGCCGCCACATTCTACTGCAGCGCGCCCGGAAAAAACGAATGCCGGGACCGCCCCCAAAAGCGCACCCCGGCATGTACATTTGGTTTGCTGCGCTATATGGCCATTTCGTTCTTCTTGGCGAAAACAAAATTCGACCATGCGCGCGACAGATCATTCAAGAAGTCGCTGAATGCGTCCGCCCGCTTCGTCGTGATCTTTCGAACATGTTTCATTCTGGGTCTCCGTGGATTCTAGATTATCCCGTGTATCTCACGCACTCAGCCCCTGTGTTCCTTTCACATGCATCAGCTTAAAGCGTGGGTGCGAACACCTGCCAGTCTGTGCCACACCTTGTGCGAAGCCGCGCATTGCGGAACCCAAGCGGGCATGGGAAATGATTCAGCCCGGTCTCTCTTCTTTTGTCGTCGTGAATGCCAACAGAGCCGTAAGGACTCCCTGAATAAGGCTCACGATGTTGATAATCTGAGGAATATCCTGGGCTTCCGCCGGTCTCTTCGTCAACGTCTTGAGATGTCTCATCCTTCTTTATCCCCTTTCTGTGTCAACGTGCCCGCCATACCTTACCCGCTGTTTCCTGCCTGTCGTGGCTTGGAACACGTTAGCGGTCACATTCTACTATCCCCTATGGGGGTTGTCAAGTTCCACGAGGGTCAACAGCGTGGCAACATATTCCCGCATTGGGACTTGTGACCGCGTGCCGAGCCCTGCGGCGGCGCATCCTGCGCTTGTCGTTCACGATACCGTCAGAGCCCGCGAGTGTTACACACACCGCAACGGCCGCGCCGGCTCCTACCGCTTGTCGGGTGGCTGACTGGTAAGCAGGGCCAGGGCTTCACGGACCCGCGCCTGCTGGATTTCGTCGGCGATCAGATAGCGGTGTGCGCCGTCGGGCGCCTCTTCGAAGGTGGTCAGGCCGTTATCATGCACGGTTACGCGGCCCGGCGGCGAGAGACGAAAATACCCCCGATTGGGCCGCACCGCCCACAGCACGCTGGTAAGGTCCCATGTCGGCCGCTCGTGCGGCGTGGGCATATAGAGCTGATACGCCTCGGCAAGCGGATGGTGGTCGACATAGCTGAAGTCCTGCTCGATGCTTTCGGCGGGATACCGTATGGCCAATCCGATCTCGAACCCGCTAAAGACCATCGGCGTGGGCCATTCTCGCGCCAGTTTCTGGGCCGAGGGAATGTCCTGCACGACGTTATACTCGAGGTGGTCTCTGCCGTCGATGGGCTCGAATGCGCCCGCCATGATCGACAACACGCTCACCTTGCGGGCCACCAGGTCGCGGCCGTTCAATTGAGACACCGCATCGGGGGGCGAATCGAGCAGCCGGGCGAGGTTGGTCGAGAAGCCGACTTGAACGATCGCCACGGACCCGTCGGGTTGCGCCGCCAGCGTTTCGCGCAGCAGGGCCACCGCCTCGGGGGCGTCCTCGCCGCTCGTCAACGTGTGTGGATAGCGGAGCTCGCCATTGTCCTCGTAGCGAGCCAATACGGTAAAGCGGCTGTCCCCCGGCGTCACGCCATCGCGCACCACGCCGATGGGGATGTCCCCTCGCCCGTAGAACGTGTTGACGGCATCGGTATACGGCGCGCTCAACTCGTGGTCCTTGGTGATGGTTACGGCGAGAAGCTCGCATTCGCGCCGGCTTTGGAGGGCATGGATCACCCCGAGAGCCAGGGCGTCGTCCACATCGTTGCCCATGTCTGTGTCGTAGATCAGCTTGACCGGCTCGGCCGGTTTCAGGTTAATGCGCTCAGGCGCCTCCTCGGCCCCGGCGTGAAACAGCATCGAAACCAAACATACACATCGCAACATTTGTCTCCTCCTTTACCACGTTGCGCTCCGCAGGCCACTTACAACAGGAAAGCGGCCCACCGCCATTAACCATACCCGTTCTCGAACCACGAACTCCAGCATTCAGGCTCCGCCCAACACTTTGGAGAGCCTCCTTTTCGCTCAATCTCTGAGAATCCCGGGACATTTGGAGTGCGGTGGCTTGCCGCCGCTTTCATTTCGCCCGGCGTGCCGGGCGGTGGATGGCGCGTAACCGCGTCTTGATCTGTCTTGCTGCGCAAATGACGGCGTCAGTCCCTTTGAACTGCCTTTTCAGGTTGATCAGCGTCGCGTACGCATCGAGAAAAGCGGCGGCAAGCCGCCGCATTCCAAAGATGCTGTCCTCTCCGTAATGTAGCAGCAACAGCGCCAACCTGCCTCCGGCGCTCATCAGAAAAATGCCGCCCGATACTCGGCGCGCGCGCATCACGGGGCGCTTCCGCGCCGCTCACCGATGCTCATCCGGTGGTTCGGCGATACCCTTCGAGTGTAATCGGCCCCGCTGATCGGCTATGCTTTTCACAATTCAAGCAGGGAGGTGGACAACCGAACCCTGCGCCTATGTGTGCCGGCCGATTTGTTCTGCATGCAGCAAGAGGGAATGCCATGGAATGGTACTATGCCTTGGAGGGCCGTCAAGCCGGCCCGGTGGATGAAAACGAATTGAAGAACCTGGCCATTATGGGGGTCGTCCAACCCGATACGCTGGTATGGCGCAACGGCTTTGACAATTGGCAGCCGGCGAAACACGCCGCCCCGGCGGTGTTCTCCGGAATAGGAGCCGGGAGCGCCAACACCTCTTTTTCGACGCCGGCGGTGTTGCCGGAAGCTCCGCTGCCGGCAACGGCTGCGCCCCATCGAGCGCCCCGTGAGATCATGCTATGGCAGAAAGTCGTCGCGGGCGTGTTCTCGGTGGTGCTCATCATCGGGCTCGTCGGCATGTTGGCGCCATCGGGGATGCGCGGGGGCCTTTCGTTTTTGCAATACAAGATGATTGCATCGACGGGTTTTGTGTTGGTGGCTCTCGCGGCGGGAGCGCACACGTTCCGATACCACCATTGGGTGTTCGCGGCCATGGTGCTGTGCTGGCTGGGCGACTACTATCTGGGCGTCGGGCAGTTCATCTCAGGATTGGTCGCCTTTCTGCTGGGTCATGTTGCACTTATCGTGGCGTTTCTGCAATTCGAAATAAACAAGAGCTGGTGCGTATACGGGCTCATCGCCGCGGTGGTCATTGGACTCACGGCGGTGTTCCTGTTGATGCCCCATATTCCCGCGTCAGAGCGAATACCCGTAATCATGTACACGCTGGTGATAGCGGGCATGGTCGGGGTAGCCGCCGGCGCGTGGGCCGTCGAGGCCAGTTCGCTGGTGTTGGCGGGCGCGGTTCTATTTTACTTCTCGGACCTGTGTGTGGCCATCCAGCGGTACCTGGACACGGCATTCCGGGTTTCCTACGTGGGACTGCCCATGTATTATGCCGGCGTGCTCTTGCTTGCGCTGAGCGTGTTTACGTATCACGAGAGACTCGAGGACTGACGCGAAATCGTCTGGCGTGTTGTGCGTGGTGTTTGAGCGCGTTCTGGCGATCAGCGGGAGGGCAACGTAACATCGTGGAGTCCATGGCCGCACACCAACTCAGGCTCGCGTGAGGTGGTGAGATATACTGCGCAGATTTGGGTCGCGAAGAAGGTACCTGCTTTCTTTGTAAACAGACTGTTCTGGGACATTTCACAGCGGGATGCGGCATCTGAGAATCACAATCCATTCATGCAAAACCGTTTGCGAAAGACTCGGATGCCCGCCACTTGAAAGCTGTGAAATATCCGAGCTATCTCTCGTGGTATTGCTTTCGGTAGTACTCGAGGAACTCGCCGGTCTTGATCTTGCGCCACCACCACTCGTTGTCGCGGTACCAGCGCACGGTCAGCGCCATGCCTTCGTCCCAATCCATGCGGGGCGCCCAGCCGAGCGCTTTGAGTTTGGCCGCGTCGATCGAGTAGCGGCGGTCATGGCCGGGCCTGTCTTTGACGAACTGGATGAGCTCTTCGCCCTTGCCGGTGAGTTCGAGAATCTTGCGCGTGAGCACCATGTTGCGCCGTTCGTTGCCGCCCGCGATGTTGTAGATTTCGCCCGGCCGGCCTTTGCGCAGCGCGGTGTCGATTCCCCGGCAGTGGTCTTCGACGTAGAGCCAGTCGCGCACGTTGTTCTCGCCGCCGCTGTACAGCGGCAGAGGTTCGTCATCGAGCGCATTGGTGACGAAGAGGGGCAACACCTTCTCGGGGTATTGATACGGGCCGTAGGTGTTCGAGCCGCGTGTGATGATGATGGGCGTGCCGAACGTGTTGAAATGGGCCAGCGCGATCAGCTCGCCGCCGGCTTTGCTCGCCGAATACGGATTGCCGGGCCGCGGGGGCGATGCTTCCGTAAACGAGCCTTCGTCAATACTGCCGTACACCTCATCGGTCGAGACCAGCAGGACTCGAGGGGTGCCAAGTTCCCGAGCTGCTTCGCAGATGTTGTAGACCCCGGTCACGTTGGTCGCGATGAAATCGTCCGCTCCCATGATGCTGCGGTCGACGTGGCTGCCTGCGGCGAAATTGGCGATCGCATCGCACCCTTCCATGGCGGCCTTGATGGCGGCTTTGTCGGCGATGTCGCCCTGGATGAACGTGTGGCGGGCTTCGTCCACATCTTTCAGGTTGTCAAGGTTGCCTGCATAGGTGAGCTTGTCGAAGGTAACGATCTCCAGCTCCGGATATGCCTCCAGCATGTACCGCACAAAATTCGAGCCGATGAACCCCGCTCCGCCGGTGACTACGATTCGCTTCATGTGTGTTGCGTCCTTCGTTTCATGTAATGAGCCAAGGCTTCCTGCCAGGGCCGCATGATGTGGCCGCAGGCCTCTTCGAGTTTAGCCGTTGACAGAACCGAAAAATGCGGCCGCGGCGCTTTCATGGGATACTCGGCGGCGGTGCAGGGCGTTACCTGCGTGGCCACGCCCGCGAGCCGGAGGATCTCGAGTGCAAACGCATAGCGCGAACATTGCCCGCGATTCACGGCATGATAGACACCATACGCGCCAGTCTGACACAAGGCCCGCGTGGCCTCGGCAAGGTCGAGCGTGTGCGTAGGCGAGCCGACCTCGTCCTGCACCACCTTCAACTCGGGTCGTGTCTCGGCGGCCCGCAATATCTTCTCGACAAAATTGTTTCCGCCGGGTCCATACAGCCAGGCGGTACGCACAACGAAATGCTTCGGGTTGGCCGTGCGCGTGGCCGCCTCGCCCGCGGCCTTGGATTCGGCGTAGACACCGCGCGGCATCGGGGACTCGTCCGGTTCGATGAGCTGGTCCTGTGCGCCGAAAAAGACGTAGTCGGTGCTGAAATACACGACGGGGGCGCCGACCGCCGCCGCCGCGGCCGCCACATTGCGCGCGCCGGTTTCGTTGACCGCGAATGCGCCGCCGGGATCGTCCTCGGCGCCCTCGACGTCGGTGTATCCCGCGGCATTGATAACGAGCGCAGGTGCGTGGCGAGCGACAAGCGCGTCTACGCTTTCCGCGTCGGCGACATCAAGCTCGGGCAGGTCAATCCCGGCAACGTTGGCGTTTTCAGAAAACACCCGGCACAATTCGCGCCCGAGCTGGCCGTTTGCTCCAACCACCAACACATTCATGATGCAATGCTTCTCGTGTTTATGCGTTTTCGGCTTCCCGATAAGGCAGCGCGATTGTATCAGAGCAATGCACCGGCATGCCACGCGCTCCGCGCACACGAACGGCACGGCGGTTAAAGATTACGCCCACGAATGCCGATACAACGAGTGCTGACAGTTGAAGCCGTAAGCATCG
>SLSB01000059.1 GCA_007130675.1 Candidatus Hydrogenedentota bacterium
CCCGACCACTGGCATGTGCCCATGGGCATCGCGGCCGCACGCGCGGGAAAACACATCAGCGTCGAGAAGCCCTTGAGCACCTGCATCGCCCATGGGCGCCTCCTGAGCGACGCCGTGGACCGCCACGGCGTCACCTCGCGCACCGACTCCGAGTTTCGGTCGCTTCCCGAAATGTGGCGGGCGGTCGAATGCGTGTTGAACGGCCGCATTGGCCCGTTGACACACATGAAGGTGGGCGTCCCCGGCGATTCCGACCCCATTGGCATGCCCCCCGAGATGCCCGTGCCCGAGGAACTTGATTATGACCTGTGGCTTGGCCCCGCCTTCGAGAAACCGTACACCGAACAGCGGGTGCATCCGGTGCAGGATCTCAGGAGCCGTCCCGGATGGCTCCGCATCTCGGATTACACCAACGGAATGGTCTCGAACTGGGGGACGCATCTCAACGACATCGCCCAGTGGGCCAACGGAACCGACTACACCGGGCCGGTCTCCGTCGAAGGCACGGGAGCGTTTTCCAAAGGGTTGTGGGATACCATCGTCGAGTTTAAGCTTCACTACACCTATGCCAACGGCGTCACCCTTGAATATGAGATGGGCAGAAGCCCCGGCATCGAGTTTCAGGGTGAAGGCGGCTGGATTCGCACCATGTACCGCGGCGAAGTGACCGCCAGCGACCCCGCCATTCTTCGCGAGGAGAAAGATGCCGAAGATATCGACCTGAGCGGCACCCTCAGCGACAAGGAAGATTTTCTGCAGGCGATACGCACCGGCGCCGAAACCCTTCAACCGATCGAGGTCGGCCACCGCACGGTGTCCCTGTGCCAAATCGGCCTGATCGCCATTCAGGTCGGCCGAAAACTCGAGTGGGACCCCGCAGCCGAGCGTTTCGTGAACGACGCCGAGGCCAACGCCCTCCTCGACATCTCCGTCCGCGGCGATTGGCTCGAGTAAATCACCTTCGAAGAATTGCTGAATGCGCATCGTTGCGGGGGCAGCAGCGGTTTGTCCGCTGAACTTTCGTGCCCTACACTTGAGAAGCACCATCTGTAAAGAGCCTGAGATACAGGGAGAACCGACCATGAGTTACAGAGGGCATGTCCAAAACGGGGTGGTTGTGCTGCACGAGCCTGCGGATTTTGCGGAAGGCGCGCTTGTTCTCGTCGAGGTGCTCGAGGCCACCCCATCGGAGGCTCTGCACCCCGTCATGGGCATACTTCCAGCCGACATCGACGTCCGTGCCGAGCACGCCGATGACCTTTTCAAGACATGAAGGTTCTGTTTGACACAAACATTCTGCTGGACGTGTTTCAGAACCGCCAGCCGCATTACGAAACTTCCGCGGCCTGCGTGAATGAGGTCCTTAAGAAGAGTATCGAGGGCATTATCCCAGCACATGCACTATCGGGCATATCTCACCGGCTCAGTCACGCTTGAGCCGGTGAGATATTGCGGGTAGCGCCAACGGCGCGGTCTGTGATAGCCCGGGGCAAGGAACGCGCTTGCGCGTGACGCCGCCCCGGGATCAACGCTCCCCCCCCATTCCACAGCGCTGAAAGCGCGAGCTGTATGGCGAGGGGGGAGGACATCAACAACACAACACGGCCTCGCGTGACCGCCGTCGCCACGAGTTGCCAAAGGCAATTCTGGAACGCCCCTACAGGGCTCTGTGGCTGGTATGGGCATAAGTCCCAGGGCGCTGCCCTGGGCGCGCTGCCCTGGGCTATATCAGATGGCCCTTTCAGGGCCACAGGAAAGACTCGAAGGCGCACCAGCTTTCACTCCCAAAAGGCGGCAGTTCCGAATACACCCATTGCGGTATCGTCAGGTTTTGCAAATGCCTATGGGTGTGAATGGATTCTGCCATCGGGTTCGGGACACCGTGTCTTGCTTCGTTTTACCGCGCAAGAGACGGTGTCAGTACTTTGAACTGCCTTTTTGGGGTTCACAAACCCAGCCCAGACATGGGCTGTGTCACCTGCTTGCGAGAACGCATTCCCGCTCCGTCACCGGTTTGCGGTACCATATGGATTGATATCCAGGGAGGGGCCGTCTGGGGCTGTGCGCCGAGACAATGGAATAGGAGAGGACAACATCCGGAGAACCATGGATTGCGCGGTATCATTCGAGGTCGAGGCGCGTGATCCGCGCTGTGCGGCGCGGACCGGGCGGTTGCTGACGCCTCACGGGCCGGTCGAGACGCCGGTGTTCATGCCCGTGGGCACGCAGGCCTCGGTCAAGGCCATGACGCAGGAAGAACTGCGCGCTGTCGGAGCACAAATCATTCTCGGAAACGCATATCATCTCTACTTGCGCCCAGGGACGGATATTCTCGAGGATGCGGGCGGTCTGCACCGGTTTATGAGCTGGGAGAGGCCCATTTTGACCGATTCGGGCGGGTTTCAGCTCTTCAGTCTGGCCGAATTGAGCAAAGTCACACCCGAGGGCGTCACGTTTCAGAGTCATATCGACGGGTCGCGGCACATGCTGACGCCGGAGAGTGCAGTGGATATTCAAGTCAGCATCGGCTCGGACATCATGATGTGCCTCGATGAATGCACGGGATTTCCGGTCGAGGAGTCCGTTGCGGCGGAATCCATGCGCATGACGGCCGACTGGGCGGCGCGGTGCAAGCAGCGCTGGCTCGAACGCGAGGCAGCCCAGCAGGCGCTGTTCGGCATCGTACAGGGCGGCACCTTCGAGCACCTGCGGCGCGAAAGCGCCGAACGCACCCTGGCCATTGGTTTTCCCGGCTACGCTATTGGCGGCGTCAGCGTGGGCGAAGGCAAAGAGGCGATGCTGAAAGCGCTGGAGTGGACCGCGCCCCTCTTGCCCGAAGAAAAGCCCCGGTATCTGATGGGCGTCGGGCCGCCCGAGGACCTGCTCGATGCGATCGAGCGGGGCGTGGACATGTTCGACTGCGTGATGCCGACCCGCAACGCCCGCAACGGCTGTCTGTTTACGTCGCAAGGAAAACTGAACATAAAGAATCAGAAATATCAGCGCGATTTTGGCCCGCTGGACCCTGCGTGCCGCTGCCCGGTTTGCAAGACATACAGCCGGGCCTATCTGCGCCATCTGTACCAGTCGCGCGAGATTCTATCGCTCCGCCTGAACACTTTACACAACCTTTGCTTTATGCTACACTTAACGGCTGCGATACGCGAAGCCATACGGGCAGGGCGTTTTACCGAGTTCAAGGCCTCCTTTCTGCAACAGTATCAGGCCTGAGGAGGCGTTTCAGTTTCCTACAAGGAGGATAGTACGTCGTGTGGAGATTGCTTTTCGTTGCCGAGGCGGCCCAAGGAGTAGCGCAAGAAGGCGCGGAGACCACCCAGCCACAAGGTTTTCTGGGCAGCCCCCAGTTTCTCATGCTCGTGGCCATGTTTGCCATTTTCTATTTCCTGTTGATCCGCCCGAATACCAAGCGTGAGAAAGAACGCCGGGAAATGCTCTCCAGCCTTTCCAAGGGCGATAGCGTTGTCACTGCCGGGGGTATCCATGGGACCATCGTGGGGCTCAACGAAAAGTCGGTCGTCCTGCGTGTCAGCGACGACCCGCCCGTGAAGATGGAGTTCCAACGCAGCTCCGTTTCGCGGGTAATGCCTCGTGATTCCGGAAATGACCAAGACTAACCGCGCACACAGCGCTGATTCTGCCGCATTCCGTGCGGCCATGGAGATGTTTCGATGAAGAACCCAACCCTGCGAGCCCTTTTGATTGCCGCCGTATTGGTATGGGCAATCATTTACGTCTACCCCACCATCGGGTGGATGACACTCAGCTCGGAAGAACGCGAACGGCGCACCGAGGAGTGGCAACAGCAAGACCTTGACAGACGCGATGTGGGGATAATCAACGGCTTTGTGTCCGGCTTCCAGCGCTGGGCGCGGTTCGACCGCGACTGGGTGATCAACCTCGGGCTCGACCTGCAGGGTGGCATCAATATGGTGGTCGGTTTTGACATTACCCAAGCCGAAGCGCAATTGGTCGAGAGCTTTCCCGATGACTGGACCCGGACGGACATTCTACGCCATTTCCAGGAGCAGACCCTGCGCACTATCCAGCGCCGCGTGTTCGAGTTCCAGTCGACCGAACCCATTATCACCCGGTTGGGCGAGGACAAGATTCAGGTGCAGCTTCCGGGCGAGAGAGACTTGGACCGTGCGCGCGACTTGATCTTCAAGTCCGCATATTTGACCTTCCATCTTGTGGCCATGCCCGACGAACAAAGAGAG
Source organism: Candidatus Hydrogenedentota bacterium (assembly GCA_007130675.1). GTDB lineage: Bacteria > Hydrogenedentota > Hydrogenedentia > Hydrogenedentales > SLHB01 > UBA2224. The sequence goes on from SLSB01000059.1 coordinate 4,239, forward strand.
GTGTTTCTCGCCATCGACCGGCACTTCGAGACCACCCGCAACATCAATTTCATGGGATTGCTTCAAACACCCATCGAAGGCCCGTATCTGTGGATTCCGCAGGAAAACATCGATCGTGTCCGTACGCTAGTCGAGGAAGCCCGCCAGGTCGAAGGCTTGATTCCTGAGGGCAGGGACATCGCGTTCAGCGGTGCCCCGCAACCTTGGGAACAGCACCAGGTTTACCGGATATATCTGCTCGACAAAGAACCCGCACTGACCGGCGAGGGTTTGCAGCAGGCGTTTGCGCGCCGCGACGAAACCAGCCTCCACGGCAGCTATATGATTCTCTTCGGATTCGACTCGCGCAGCGGCCAGCGCATGGGACAAGTGACCGAGGCCAACATCGGCAACCCACTGGCCATCGTCATCGACGGCGTGGTCGAATCGGCGCCGAGAATCAACGAGCGCATCACCACCAATGGCCAGATCACGGGCAATTTCCAGCGCGAAGAGGCCGTGGACCTCGCCATCGCCCTGCGCTCGGGCTCGATGCCCGTGCCCCTGGTCGAAGAATCGAGCGCACAGGTCGGCGCCATTCTGGGCCGCGACCTGATCCGCCGCGGCGTGACCTCGTCGGTCATCGGCATCACCATCGTCGTGATTTTCATGGCTATCTACTATCTCTGGGCCGGCCTCGTGGCCGATATTGCGCTTGTGGTCAATGCCTTGCTCGTGCTGGCCGCCTTGGCGTATTTCAACGCTACCTTGACCCTGCCCGGTATCGCGGGCTTGATTCTGACCGTTGGTATGGCCGTGGACGCCAATGTCCTCATCTTCGAACGCATCCGAGAGGAGCTGCGTAACGGCCGCTCACTGCTGGCGGCGGTGGACAGCGGCTATGCCCGTGCCACGACGACAATCCTCGACGCCAACGTGACGACCTTGATTGCGGCCGCGGTGCTCATGCAATTTGGAACCGGGCCCATCGAGGGATTCGCCGTCACCCTCAGCATTGGCGTGTGCACCAGCGTATTTACCGCGCTGATCGTCAGTCGCGCCATCATGGACTTTCTCACGCAGCGCAAGATCGTCACCAAACTCTCGATGCTCAGCGTGGTGCGCCCCGAAACCAAGTTCCGGTTCCTGGAGCGCCGAAATGTGGCCCTTGCGGGCAGCGCTGTTGTGATCGTGATTGGTCTGGTGGTGTTCGGGGTGCGCGGTGAAGACAATTTCGGCGTCGATTTTACCACCGGCACCAACATGGTAGTGGCGCTTGACGCACGCGAGGACATTACGGACCAGGAGGTCCGCGACCGGCTCACGAACGCCGGGTTCATCGCCCCGGTTGTGCAGTTGTACGGGATGGGTGACGTCGGCATGCCCGGAACGCAGTTCCTGATTCGCGTAAGCGACGTGACGCGCACCGAAGCGAGGCCCGTGGCACCGATCGAAGATGTCGATGACCCCGAAGTGGCGCCGCTTATCGAACAAGACGTCACGGTCTCGGGCCGCATCCAATCCGCATTGGCCGATCTGAGCAGGGATCCTGCTGAGATGGTGCAGCGGGTCGACACGGTGGGTCCGGCGGTCAGCGCGCAATTGCGGCGCGACGCGGTGTTGGCTATGATCTATGCGCTGTTCCTGATCGTGCTCTATCTTTGGTTCCGTTTCGAGTTGAAGTTCTCGCTTGGCGCGGTCGCGGCGCTAACGCACGACGTACTGATCACGCTCGGGGTGTTCGCCCTGCTGGGCCGTCAGCTCAATTTGCCGGTGGTCGCAGCCATCTTGACCATCATCGGCTATTCGCTGAATGACACCATCGTGGTGTTTGACCGGATCCGCGAGGATCTGACGCTCTATCGCGGCCGGGGCATGACCTACATCGAGATCATGAACCTGAGCATCAACCAAACGTTGAGCCGCACGCTGCTGACGTCGATGACAACCCTGTTTGTAACCGTGGTGCTATTCATCTTCGGCGGCGACGCCATCAACGATTTCGCGCTCGCCCTGTGCATTGGCGTGGTGGTCGGCACCTACTCGTCAATCTTTGTGGCCAGCCCCGTCGTCTACTTCATCCAGAAGTACTGGAGCAAGAGCGTGGTGCATGGCGCACAGCCTGCTGGCCAGAGTGGCCCCGGATCGCGCCGCCGCAAGAACAAAAAGAACGCAGCTGAATCCACCGCCTGATCGTCAGTTTTGCGTTGAACCGTGGACGGCGTCCACACGCCGTCCACACGCCGTCCACAGGTCGCCATGGACAGTCGCATCCGCATCTACGTTTGTGGCTGTGATGAGCAGCCGGTCCGATCGGCAAGCTCGCGCTTCTCGCGTTTCCCGTCGGGCTGTTCCAGGTTGCGCCTGTGGCGCTTAGGATGCAACAGAATGGCTGCGAAGCTCTTGGCCGGACGAACACAACGAAGGCCCCTTTTGGCCAGTGCAGCCGACCCACTCGTTTGGATGCCTGGATTTGCACAGCACGGCCGATCAGTATGGCCGGCGAGTTCCCATGCTGCGCCCATACATGGTACACTGAAGTGATGACAAAGGAGTCACTTATGAAGTTCTTATTCTCACGTTCCCCGTGGACAAAAGTCACGTCTATTCTGGTGCTGGCGGGCCTGATTGCGGCGTGTGGCAGTATCGTCGACAAGGACCGCATCCGCATTGCCAAGATCGGCGACTCGTATATCACCCGCGGCGATCTGTACCGTCATATTCGGCGGATGGCCCCAGGCGAGCGCCCGCACATCAACACGCGGGGCGACTTGCTCACGGTTCTGGAATCATACATTGACCAAGAACTACAGAAGCGAGTTGTAGCCGATATGCTCACCGAGGGCAAACTCGCCACCCCGCCCCACGAACAGATTGCGCAAGTGTTCGATGCCCAGCACCCAGAGTATAGCCTTATTCCAGAGAATCCCGAGCAGTTTGGAATGACCCAGGCCGATGTCGAGGCCATTCAACACAGGCGGGAACGCGGTATCGAAGAGCTAAAACAACAATACCTGCGACAAACGGCCGTTGCTCAAGCGGTTCAGGAGGCTGCGCAAAGCGGCGCGATTACGGTTTCCGAAGAGGAGTACCAGGAAGAGTACGAGCTGCGCAAACACGAACTCTACAAACCGGAGAGGGCCGCCTTTCGCGCGTTGGTGTTTCCGGCGCAATCACCCGAGGCCGGACCCGACTCCGCCGAAGCGCGCAAACGCCTCGTCAGAAGCGAACCGTGGGATGAGGTCGCCCAATCGTTTGTGGAAGCCCGCAAAGCCATCCCGCTCCAGACGACGTTGGCCGATACGGGCCAGCGCAAGTTCTACACATTCTGGGAGCAGGCCTCCGGCACACAGAAAGGCCGGATTCTCGGCCCGATTATCATCGAGGACTGGGAAATGACCATTCCCGGCGCCGAGATGCAGGCTCAGCGGGCCAGCCTCACCGGCTATCTCGTCGCCGAAATTCTCGAAATCACCCCACCCGAGCAGATGACCCTCGAGGAGGCCAAGCCACACTTGGCGCCCGCCCTCTATTACATAGAGTTTATGAGGGGCCTGCGCGATGAGATGGACGTGGAGATCTACGAAGAGCATCTGCCCGAACCCAGCCTGTTCCTGGATCAAACGGATGACCCGCTGATGGACATACTGTAAGCAGCGCCGCGGCGCTGCTTTGCGGAGCAAGCCCCCCCAATCATCCGGGCGACATCATGGATCCTTCGGCTTTCGGAGCGCCACAGGCGCGGCAATAGACAAGCCGGGCCAAGAGTCTGGCAAGATGTATGTCCCACATCACCTGAAGGTTCCGGGAGGTTCGGAGTGCGGTGGCTTGCCGCCGTTTACGGCGCACAACATGGCTCTTCCGATTGCTTCAGGGCGGTAAGGCGCGCGTACAATTCCTGCTGGCCTTTCTCGATATCGTAATCACGGTCAATGTGCTTGAGCACACCCTGTTTATCGATGAGAAACACCGACCGCTTCGCGAAATGGTTGCCATCGTGGCCGCGCACAGGAACGTTGAAGGCTCTGACAATACTCTGGTTAGCATCGCCCACCACGTTGAACGGCAACTGGTATTCTCTCTTGAACCTGTTGCTCGCCTCCTGGGGTTCGACGCTGATCGCGAAAACCTCTGTGTCGGCATTCTTGAACTGCTCGAAATCGTCGCGATACCCGCACAATTGTCTGGTGCAGCCCGGCGTGAACGCCTTGGGATAGAACGCCAGCAGGACATTCTTCTTGCCGCGGAACGATTTCAGCTCCACCGGCTTGTTGTTGCCATCGGCATCAACCGTGACAAGTTTCACGTTTGGCGCGGTATCACCCACACGCAGGATCTTTTCTTCCTCCGCAGTGCCTTCCTCGCCGATGGCCTGCCAGACCAAGGCCGCACCCACAAAAGCCGCCAGTAGCCACATAACCGCTGATTTTTCCATCGGGGTATCTCCTTAGTTTAGCGCATTTTCCTTGCACTAATCCCAACCCCAATTTGAACGCCGCGCAACGCCCGTCTATTTCTCACCGCGTGCGTGTGGCGGATTCAGCGGCGCGACGTAGCGGCCGCGGGCGATGATGTCGGCGGGATCGAGTGCGTGCTTGATTTGCGCGGCTACTTGCCAGAACACGTCGTCGTCAGTGCGGATTTTGTCCATCCCGCGCAGGCCCGTGCGGTAGGGCAAATAGCCTTCATGAATGAGCGCATCCATTGCGGCGTCGTAGCAGGCCATGGCGCGCGCCGTCTCCTCGGCCACCCCCTTGTCGTACGCCAGGTTGAGGATGCCAATCATCGCCCGCTCGTTGAGAAGCGTAAACGTCGCTAATAGATCGAATTCATGCTCGGCAAACACCGGTGCTACGAGGTCAAGCACCCGGCGGGCATCGCGGCCGGTCATGGGCAGCACGGGGGAAAGCCACATCAGCCCGCAGCCGGTCTCGAGCGGGTCGCGCGGGTCCGTGTCGTGCTCGGGCGGATGACGCAACCGCCATTGAGCACCATGCACCGACTCGTCCGCGGGCGCGCCCTTCATCTGCTCGTAGACAGGGCGAAGCGCCGCCAACTGTTCGCTGAGCGTGCGGCTTGTGAAGCGTTCGGCGATACGGGCCACACGCTGCCCGAGCGCAAGTTTCGCATCGTTGACAAAGACCACCTTGCCCAGCGGCCGGAGGGCGCGCCGCAATCTCCGCCGCATGCTGCGCACATGGCCTTTCGAGCCGGTTACCGCTCCGCCAACGCTCCATTCGCCGATGCCGTGGGTCTTGCGCAACTGTTCTCGAAGTTGGCCGCTGAGGATATTCGACTCGCCCGCGCTTTCCCAGGGAAAATGTATCTTGCTGCTCAATACCCGCAGATCGTTGCCGATGTGGACCGCCGAATCGAGCATCCTCCGTAAACGAAACGGGCGCAGGACGTCGATCAACCGTTCGAGGTCTTCGCCGCGGTCAAGAGTGCAGAAGAAAAAGCAGAAATCTTCGGGCTCCGGCATGAGCCACAGCCCGATCTTGGTCACAATGCCGAAGTTGGACTGACAAAAGATGCCGTCGAGGAACGGTCCCACCCCGTATCGGTAGACGAGGCCGGCCTTGGCGTTTTCCACATGCCCGAAGCCGGTGTTCAAGATGCGGCCGTCGGCCAGCACGACCTCCATGCCGCAGCAGGTCTCGAAATGGTCGCCGTAGCGCGTGTGGCCAAAACCACGGTCGAGCGTATTGCCCACCAGGCTTGCCTCGGGACCCGCCCCGGTGCTGTCCATCCAAAGACCCGTCTTGTTCTCGGTCAGGTATGTATGGAGCTGTCCCTGGGTCAC
>SLSB01000184.1 GCA_007130675.1 Candidatus Hydrogenedentota bacterium
CCACATTCAGATCACACCATTTTCGAAGCAGCGAGGCCATGCGTTACGCGGTCTCCTGGGGTAAGACATCCGTCCATCTCCGCCCGGGCGCGTTCCTGCCCGGGCTCGCCCGGCGGTCCTCCTGGTCTTCAATCAGAGCCCCCGAAAACGCTGAAGGCGCGTAGTCTGTTCCGGCTTTTTCCCCATATTGCCTTGCGCCTGATTATGACACATGCGGACGGATTTGGAAACGGGGAGCATGATTTCTGACGGGATATCAAAATGACAAGATGGGCCGTTTGAATGCAGGTTCTGTAACATGGCCGGGCCGTCTCGGTCCTGACTTGCCACGGGCGAGACGGCCGTGTTGCCGCATTCTTCGTGGGTCGGTGGTTTCATCCTGTGCTGTGGCGTGGTCTCATGGCCGCGACACAGCGAAGCGATGTCGGTGTTTCCCAATCGGCTGCATCTCCCTGGCTTTCGGGCTTACGGTTGCATCATGGTAGCGTGACGGGCAATACTTAGGGCCTCATCGTATGGGATAGCCTTGGGGCTAGCCCATCGAAGGGGTTCCCGCAAGGACAGTCAATGCGCATGGGATTTTGTTGTTTACAGCAGTGCATGGGTATCCGGGCAATGTAAGCATTCCCTGCGGCAGGCGGGCCCCACAGGTGTCGGGATGGATACGCAGGAGAAGGACTATGGGAAATATGATGGAGCCTGGGCAGACCGTCTACTTCGAGGGCCAATATATGCCTGTCGAAGAGGCCAACGTCAGCATCATGACCCACAGCTTCAATTATGGTACGGGACTTTTCGAGGGCATCCGCGGGTACTATTCTTCCGACGAGGACAACGTTCTGATTTTTCGCCTGCCTGAGCATGTTGACCGCATGGTGCGTAACTTCAACGTGTTGTGTATGGATATTTCCGAAACGCCCGAGGATCTCGCCAATATCTGTGTCGAACTGGTGCGGCGCAGCAGTTTTCGCGAGGGGGTCTACATTCGCCCGATTTGCTATAAGAGTGAGTTGTCGCTCGGGCCTCGCCTCGACGGCGTCGAAAGCCGATTCTGCTGCTATGTGATTAAGCTGGGCGATTACTGCGATATCGAGTCGGGGTTGGATGTCGTGGTTTCCTCGTGGCGCCGCCTATCTGACAATGCGATACCCAGCCGGGCCAAGAGCATCGGCAGTTACATCAACTCGTCGCTGGCGTCCACCGAAGCGAAACAGGCGGGCTTCGACGAAGCGATCTTTCTGCGCGAAGACGGCACCGTTGCCGAGGGCAGCGCGATGAACCTGTTCATGGTGTTGGATGGACAACTGGTGACTACGCCGCCAACGGCGGATATCCTTGTGGGCATCACCCGGAACACGGTGATCGAGCTGGCGCAAAATGAACTCGGCCTCGAGGTGATCGAAAGGCCTATCGCGCGCACCGAGTTGTATGTCTGCGACGAAGTATTCTTCTGCGGCACGGGCGCACAGGTGGCGCCGGTCAGGTCGGTAGACCGCCGACTGGTCGGGGGCGGACAACCCGGCCCCGTTTCGAGACAGTTGCAGGAGCTGTATTTCCGGGTGGTCAGGGGCAAGATCGACAAGTACCGGTCATGGTGCACCGCCGTCTATTGACCCACGGTGCGCGGGCCTGCTTGCCGGGGGAGTGCTTATAATGGGTGAAACGGCCCTGCGCGAGGCTATCTGCGAAGTAGGGCGCCGGTTGTGGACCAAGGGCTTCACCGCCGCGACAGATGGAAACATCAGCGTCCGTCTTTCGAGCGGGACGTTTCTGAGTACTCCCAGCGGCATCTCAAAAGGGTTCATGAAGCCTGAAGATTTGGTGCTTGTGGACGCAGATGGGGACAAGATAGCCGGAACCGGTAACGTCACCTCTGAATTCCGCACCCATCTGGCGGCGTATGAAGAGCGGCCTGATATTGGGGCGGTGGTGCATGCACATCCGCCGAAGGCCGTGGCTGCTTCGCTGGTGGGTGTGAGCCTGGCCGAGCCTTTACTGCCCGAGGTTGTCCTTGCCATAGGCGGCATTCCCACTGTGCCGTATGCCACCCCCGCATCGGCAGAGGGAGGCAAAGCGATTCGCGGCATTATTCGCCGTTGCGATGCGGTGATTATCGCCAAACATGGTACGTTGACCGTCGGGCGCGACGTTTTCGCGGCGTATCTGACACTCGAGAAAGTCGAGCATGCGGCCGAGACAGTCCTGTGGGCGAAGCTCATGGGCACGCCCGAGCAGCTTTCAGCGTCCGAGATTGAAGCATTGCACCGTATACAACGGACCTATTTCCCCGAGGCCCGCCTGTTTCAGCCGGAATAAGTCCGTCCGCGCGCTGCATCGCGTCGTCTTCAAGTTTCAAGCTCAGGACTCCGTCGTTCCCGTTTTCGGTGCACCGGAACGCACACCTGTGAGGTCGGCGGATGTCTTTGTCGAAAAAAAAACGAAAATAGCTCCGGCATGGGGTATTATGTATTTAGAGAGGCAGGGATATGCTTTCGCAGTAGGCACGCAAGATAGTGTGTCTGTAAGGATTCGCATCGTCGTGCTATACTTGATATAGTAGTCTAGAATGTAGACTAAGGGAGTGCGTAGTGCAAGGCCGCCATCCAAATAGCCGCGATAAGACGCGGATGTGCCCCTACTGCCGGATGGAAATCAGCGCGTTTGCCACGAAGTGTTTCCATTGCGGGGAGCGGGTCGAGCCGCAACGCTGGGATCAGCGGCACTTCACCATGGAAGATCTCGGGGGAGCGCGCAAAGCCACCTATGCCCCTCCGGACAGCGTGATGGCCGCCCTCGAGACGTTTCGCGCGGAACTCGAGGGGCAGCGGATTAGCGACGGTGGGCACGGAAGTGAGCCGTCTGCACCTTCGGACGAGGGGAGCAGCAGTGGCGGGGAGGCTTCCGACTCTGGCTTGCCTTCGTTGGATGAACGCAGCCAGTTTCTCGCTTCACTTCACGAAGAAGCCCGTCCCACCGGGGCGTTTGCGCGCGTGTGCGCGCGGCCGCGGCCCTCTTTGGCCCGCCGGCTCGGCACGATTGCCGCGGCGATTATTCTTCTGGCCGCTTTGGGGTTGGGCGGGTTCGGTCTGTATTCGATAACGTTTGCACGGCCCGGCACAGTTCCCGCTGTACCCGACCTGCCGCAGCTGCCGGCGAACGAAGCTCTCGAACTTTTGAAAGAAGGACAACTGCTGGACGCGCTGGATGCCGCCCGGTCGGCGGTAGTTGTTCATGATACGGAACGAAACCGTGCGATTCAGGAAGAGGTGCGTGCCGCCGTCAAGGCTGAAATCCATGCGCGTCTGAACGCGGACCCGTGGAGCCCCGAGGATCTTGAGGAAGCGGTCAGACTTGCTGGCATGGCAACGATCCGGGACCCGGGCCCCTTTTTTACGGAGCTTGAAGCCGAAGTTAAGCAAGAAGAGTATGCGTATAGGATGATGCTTGTGCGACCTGAACCCCGAGGCCGGCGGGGGAGAGCGAGGTTTCGTTTGCATCGTCAGTCCGAGGCCGCCCAAGAGTTGGGCGAAGAATTCGTGACGGTGGGCATTGGCGAGGAAATCGCCGGGCGGTTTCGGCTTATCGAGGTGCAACGGGGCCGTGCGAAGGTCGAAGATTTAGAGAAGGGCCGCCGGTTGATATACTCGGTGGACGGAAGCTTCATTCCAGCGGAGTAGGGCACGGGCTTCGTCGTTCTTCCGGCTTACCCATTTTGTGGCAGTGTTTCACGTGAATGGCAATTTGTTTTCTGCCGCCCGTTTCTTGATGTCTGTGGTTTCGCCTGTGGTATGATATGGGCCAAGTAAAACGGTCTCTAATCAAATGGTGTTCGGCGATTTTGTTTATGGGCAAGGAGCGAACTGGTGTATAGACGGTCTCGATATCGGTATGTGGTCCTGTGCGGAGTTCTGGCGATTGCGGTGACGAGCTTGCCGGCGTGCAATATGTTTCGGCGGGGAGGCAGGATGGACCCCGCCGCCTCAGGCAGAGAGTTTGCGCAAGATAACGGGGAGAGAATTTCGGGGGTGTCTGAGGCGGAACAGCTTCGCGACGCCGTTTCCTCGCATGTCGCGCGGGCGTCGCAGGTGGATGGCCCGGCCGATGCGCCGCTGGTAAGACGGTCGCCCTATTTCTTGAAGGAATACGCCCGGTATCCGAACGACATGACAGAGATTGAGTTCGAGATTCTTGAAACCGACTCGCGTTTAGCCCCGCGCGTTGCAGATGTCACGCTTCCGAAACGCCGCTATGCCACCCAGATGCACCGCAGACGGGACGCGGCGCGCGAAGACGGGAACTTTTTCCGGGAAACCGGTGAAGAGACCTTGACCTACCAGTGGCGCAACGGGCGCTGGGTGCAAGTCGCCAGTCTGTTTGTCGTAGACGTGCGGGAACAGCGCGTGAACGGCGAGTGGCGTGAAGTGGAACCTGAGTTGGAAGAAGACGTGTTTATGCGTGAGCCCGAGGGAGGGATTTTCCGGCGAATGTTTGGGGGCATCTTCCGCCGGTAATGCATGCCGTGCCACCGTGTGCGCGCTGAGGTGATGCCTACATCGGCCGGGCCGAATTTTCACTGCGGGCGGAAATGCTGCCATGAACATCAGGAGGGGAAGATAAACCGTGGACCGGTCCCGTGAACGAAATATTGTTCTCGTTATCAACATTTTGATCTACACTACGGCCATCACGTTCGTGCTGCTTGGTACGTATGCTTCGCCCGTCGCCTACCAGGACCTCGCGCTCAGCCGTTTGGCAACCCTGTACAGCTTGACCGAGCATGGCACCTTTTCTATCGACACCCCCGGCCAGGAACCCAACCCCTTTGCTCGCCACACCGTGGACAAGGTAATGGCAAGGGACCAGATCATCTCGAGCAAACCGCCGCTGTTGCCGTTGATGATGACCGGTCAGTATATCGTTTTGCGCAACGTTTTCGGACTGGATTTGAAGGATGATGCCGGCCGGTCGGCGGTGATTCGCATTCTTACACTGACGTTCGTGGGCATCCCCTTTGTTCTCACCGTGTTTTTCTTTGACCGCACCATCTCATTGTTTGACGTGGACCCGCTGATACGCCATGTCATGACGCTCTTCTTGGCTTTCGGCACGCAGCTGTGGGGGTTCAGCATACTCTTTAACAACCACATTCCCGGGGTTTTTCTCCTGATGCTGTCGCTGTATCTCGCGCTGGGTCTGATCTACGGGAAGATGAAGCCGACTCGCTGGCGCTTTGCGCTGTTCGGGCTGGCCGCGGGTTTGGTGGTCACCATCGACATGCCCGCGGCCATCTGGCCAGCCATTGCCGGAATGTGCCTGCTCTACCATTTTCCTGCGAAGACCTTAGGGTGGGGCGCGGTCGCGGCGGCGGTGCCCGTGGCCGTGCAGGCGGGCGTCTTGCTGCATGTGACGGGCAGCCCGCTGCCGGTTCAGATGCACCCGGAGATGTATCTGTACGAAAACTCGTACTGGCGGCATCCGACCGGCATCGACGGTCTCAACGAACCCAAAGGCACCTATTTGTTTCACATGACCTTTGGCCGCTGCGGGATTTTCACGCTGTATCCCGTGCTGATTGCCGGTTTGATGAGTCCGTTACGCCTGCTTTTCGGCAAGGGCCTTCGTTTTCACAAGCCGATCTTGCTGGGCGGCGCGGGGTTTGCCGTGCTCACGGCCTATTACTGCCTTCGCACGAACAATTACGGTGGCATCACCTATGGTTTCCGCTGGTATATCGCGGCCATGCCCGTGCTGCTCCTCATGGGGCTGCCCATCTACGAAAAACTGCGCGCCCGATGGGAATGGATATTTGTCGGGCTGATTTTCGGGATTTCCTTCTTTTCGGCTTGGGAAGCGACCCGGGGCACCTTCCAGACCGGCCAGGAATGGCCGTGCCGCTTCCTTGGCCCGAACGTGATTCTCTAAGTCGCGCCTGCGATACCCCACTCGTCGGGTTCGAAAACGGCTTCGTACCGGAGCAGTCAAATCCGCATGCAAGAGCTTTCGAGCCTCCGTCAGGATCATGTGGCTACGACTTCGCCGCATTGCAGACGATTGATTCCAGCGTATCTTGGCTTAAGTGGTTCTTGACGGATCCTGCAGTTTGAGCAGAGACGATGAGCATGGGGTAGTGGAATGCAGGGATGTCTTCTGCCGTGCCGAAGGTGTGGGAATAAGCCAGCCCATCGGCCTGGAAGAAAGGAAGGCCCCATGCGCGAGGGGCAGTACGCATGGGGCCCTGGTGCGTGGACGGCGTGCAGGAGAGGTCGAGGCGCTGCAGGTGCGTGCCGTCCAGTGAAGCACGTTGGATTCAATTGTTAGAAGTCGCTGATGTCGTCATCATCGAGCGGGATGACCTGCTCGGGGTTGACAATGGCCTGCCCGCTGTTGGTCTGTTTATGAGGCGCGGCTAGCGCCTTGGCCGGCTGTCTCTTATGCCCGGCCACCGCCGCGTGCTGTTTTCGGGCGCGCGCGGCTCCGTTCGAGCCTGCTTTGCCGTTACCTTGGCCGCCGACCAGTTCCGCGAGCGTGGCGACCACCCGCATCATCTCTTCGGCCTGCGAACTGAGCTCTTCGGCGGCCGATGCGCCTTCTTCGGAGTTGGCGGCGTTCTGCTGGGTGACGGTGTCCATCTGGGCCACGGCGGTGTTCACTTGGTCGATGCCCTGGGATTGTTCGGTGCTCGATGCAGCCACCTCCTCCATCAACTGGTGCATCTTTGCATCGCCCTGGTCGATTTCCTCGAAGATTGAGTTAACTCGTGCGAGGCTATCGACCCCATTCTGGGCATTCTGCTGAGAGCCTTCGATAAGCTCAGTCGTTGTGCGGGCAGCCTCGGCACTGCGCATCGCAAGATTTCGGACCTCCTCGGCCACGACAGCGAACCCTTTCCCTGCCTCTCCGGCGCGGGCTGCTTCAACAGCGGCATTAAGCGCCAGAAGGTTGGTCTGGAACGCGATCTCGTCGATGGTCTTAATAATCTTGGCGGTATCGTCCGAAGATTGTTTTATCTGGCCCATTGCTGTCTGCGTATTGTTCAACGCCTCTTGCGCTTTTTCGCTCAGAACTTTGAGTTCGTTGGATTGCGACAGGGCGGACTGGGCATTATCGGCACTTTGCTTTGTCATCGAAGCCATTTCCTCGAGCGATGCCGAGCTTTCCTCGAGACTCGAGGCCTGTTCGCTCGCCCCTTCGGCCAGCGACTGGCTCGTCTCGGAGACCTGCCCCGCAGCCGACGTCACCTGCTCGGCGCCCGAAGAAAGGTTGTCGATGATGCGTTTGAGGGCACGCGAGATGGTCGTAGCCAGGAACAGGCCAAAGCCAAGCGCGGCAACAACGCCCACCACAACCGCGGCGACCGTCATAAAGATCGCCCGCGCAGCGACGGTGTCCGCGTTTTGAACCGCTTCCGCGGCGATCTCTTGGTTGAGCGCGACAATCTGGCCGAGTAGGGCTGTGGCTTCGCGCGAACGGTCGTATACCGGCCCGAGGAGATGATCGCGCGCCCGAATCAGGAGTTCGTTCGAGTTGTCCGCAACTTCGAGCATGGTTCCGAATTCGCCGAAGACCCTTTCCATGCTGGGCAGCATATCTTGTTCATAGATCCGCTGCGCCTCTTCGGTATCGCCCCGGGCAACCGCTTGTTGAATCCTCCCGATGGCCTGATGAAACTGTCGGTGCGGCTCGTCGAACTGCCGGACGATTTGAGCCAACTCGGGGTTGTCCGTCGTGAAACCAGCAAAAAAACGCCCCGCGTTGCAGGCCGTGTGATCGTCGCCACCTTCGAAGTGTTCTTCCCGCCCGAGCAGGTGCAGGGTGTTCTGCACGAGAATATAGTGGTCTTTGGTGAAACTCTCGAGATCGCCGCGCAATTCCATAGGATCGGGGATGCCCGCGGCGTCGAATTCCCTGCGCAGCTCGAGCGCTCTATTGTTCTCGACGCGCCACGCTTCCCACGCGGGCACGAACTGATTCCACAGTTGCGCCTCTTCGGGCGTCTGTGGCAACGGTTCATATACGTTCCACGCTCGATCATATCGCTCGCGCGAGGCGCCCAAGTCCGCGATATACTGTTCTGCACGTTCTCTCGAAAGGCCAGGCAGTGCAAGAGTACGCATAATACCCGTGATATGCTCTGCCTCCCGCTCGACCGCGAGCAGATTCTCAATGCTTGGTAGGCGTACATCGCCGATCTCGTGCATTTCGTGATTCAGCGACGAGGCTCCGTACCAGCCGATACCGCCGATAATTGCGGCAATCGCCGCAACCACGCAAAAGCCCCCGATCAATTTCGTACTCAGTTTCATCTGCATAATACTTCCCCTTTTCCATTGTGGTTGCCCGGACCGCAATCCGTTCTTCTCCGACCGTTATCCAATTCACGTTCTTGAGTATTCGTGTTGCACCCGATGATGCTTTCTACACGTTTTCCTGTATCTGCCCGATTTCCTCGGTGGCCAGTACTTTGTCGATATCGATGAGAATCTTTACGCTGTCCTTGGTCTTGGCCATGCCGAGGATATAGCTTGTGTCGAGACCGGCGCCGAAACTCGGCGGGGCTTCGATATCCTGCGCCGCGATATCGAGCACTTCGGAGACTTCATCCACGACAAAGCCGATGGTCATCTTTTGACCGCGGCCCTCGACCTGGACCACCACGATGCACGTGCGTTCGGTATCTTCGACGGTGTCCATCCCGAACTTGCGCCGCAGGTCGACCGTGGGGATGACTTTGCCGCGCAGATTGATGACCCCGCGTACGAATTCCGGCGTCCGGGGCACCGGCGTCACGGACACCATGCCGATGATCTCTTGCGCGTGGAGAATTTCGATGCCGTACTCCTCGTTGGCGAGGACAAACGTCAGGTACTTTCCGGCGAGCTCGGCCATATTCACTGCGGCTGATGGCGCGTTTTGGGCAACTTCTGTCATGGCAAGACTCCTCTCCGTGCGTTTATGGTGTTTCGACCCCCGTCATCTTCTCCCAGCAGCGTCGTTGTGAAGCAGATTTTCGAGCAGTTCGGCCGTCAGGTGATTGTGACCATGAGCGCCGCGCAACGATTCTTTGATGTTCCCGGCCAGTGTCTCGCTGTTTTGTCCCCAGAGAAGCACGCTCATCCGTTGGTTTCCCCTTGGAATGACATCCCCATACACTTGCGCGATTACGGTTGTTGGGGGAGCAAACGCCGTGCCATACTCACGTGCTTATCGAGATGGTCATACTACATCGATACAGGCGAGATGCCTTCGCTACAGAGCGGTGAACTCTGGCATAGGCACGTGGGCAAATCTGCGAAACGAGGGGTATTTGGTGGACATATAAAAAGAATTATACGAATAACGTGTATTATTCGACGAAATTAGTTCTGTTTAGAGCTTGAGCGCCAAACGATAGTTCCGGACAGACGCTTTGTTGAATCGCGAGCTATTGCGGTTTATTGAGGCTTCCCACTGGCGATGTGTCTTATATTTCAGACTGAATTATGAAAAAGCAGACTGAAAAAGGCGACAATGTGGACCTTATTGGGGAGTTTGCCGCAGGGTCAGGGCATGTTTTTTGAGCAGCGTGTAGATATGCGGGCGTGACAGGCCGGACAGTCGGCAGGCGGTTTCGACGTCTCCTTCGGCGCGATGGACGAGCTCATCGAGGTAGGCCTTCTCGAACTTCTCGCGCATTTCGCGCATGGGCGCGAACGGGGCGTCCATTCCGCACGCATGCGTTACGGACTCTTCACCGTTGGACTGCGCGTCTGGCGTCATGTTTCCGGCAGCCGTGGCGCGCGCCAGGGGCACGCGGACGTGCGGCGGCAAATGCGCGGCATACAAGACAGGATCCTCGCCGGCTCGGGCGATGGCCGCGGCGACGGCGTTGGCGAGCTCTCGCACGTTTCCCGGCCAGTCATAGCTGTGTAGGGTTTCGGTGAAATCTTCGGCAATGCCTTTGACCTGGCCGCCGCGCAGCGCGCACTCTCTTGCCACAAAATACCGCGTCAGCGGA
>SLSB01000206.1 GCA_007130675.1 Candidatus Hydrogenedentota bacterium
GCCAATCTGCGCGCAGCCAAGACCATCGAGAAAAAATACCTCCGCGACGCCGAAACCGGCGAGTCGCTATGGTACGACCTGACCGCCGATCCCGGCGAACATGACCCCCTAACCGAGCCGCCGCCGTGGGGCGACGAGCTGGCGCAACTCGTAGACCGCATGGAGCAGCGCGGGCGTAGCGGGCTGCATATTCTTATCACCCGCGAGTTCGGGACCGAACACGAACTGGTGTTCAACATTGGGACCAATCGTTTTGGTGCGTACGAGATGGATTTCCCGCATGGGCGCGGCGGCGGGTTGCATGGCGAAAAGGGTGTCATATTCCGCGTTCAGTTGCGCGATATCGAGGATCCCGGTATAGCCCGGATGTGGCGTGAGACTAGGGACCACGATAACGCGCACCTTTTCGTCGAGATTCCCGAGGATGAGACCTTCAGGCTGACCATCGAAAAAGACGGCGAGGTGCTGGGTCCCGACAACGTCCATGTCGGACATGCGATGGCGCCGATGACGCTCGATCGTGTAACCCTGAATCCGGCGGCTATCGCCGCATCATGGACCGATATGGAGCAGGTCTGGCATTCCCAGACCTTTGGGGTGTATGTCTGGTATGAGGCAACTCCCGGAGCTCTCAGGGCCGAGGATTTGGACCCCGATGTGCTCGAGGCGCTCCGCGGCCACGGCTACCTCGCCCCGTAGGCGCATTGATGCCAGGTTCCGACACTGTGAACCTACTTGCCCACGGTGCCGGTCTTCGCGCTTTTCCGCGGCCACACAAATCGAGTATGATTGCTCGCAATCGTCCGCCGTACGCCAAGGACATACGCGACGGGATCGACGGATTGGACCCTTGCTGGTGTGTATTGACTGAGGCTGGAACACCATGTTTGAGAAACTGGAAATGGCGCCGCCCGATGCTATCTTGGGATTAGCCGCTGCGTTTAACGAAGACCCAAATCCAGACAAGATCAATCTCGGGGTCGGCGTGTATATGGACGCCCACGGCAGAACGCCCGGGCTGGCATGCGTACAGGCGGCCGAAAAGCGCCTGCTCGATGCAGCTCCTGTCGAAGGCTATCTCCCAATCGACGGAGCGCCCGAGTACGGGGCTCTCGTTCAAGAGCTCGTGTTTGGGGCGGAACACCCGATTATTGCCGAAAAATGCGCCGCTACCTCGCACACACCGGGCGGTACAGGCGCGTTGCGTGTCGCGGCCGATTTCGTCAAAACCCAATTCCCTGGTGCGAAAATGTGGATGAGCGACCCCACGTGGGCAAACCACGGCAACATCTTCGCGGCTGCAGGGGTCGAGACCGCCGAATACCCCTACTACGACGCTTCAGCACACGGCCTTGCGTTCGAGGCCATGGCCGAGGCGCTCAAAAAAATCCCCGCGGGCGATGTCGTGCTGCTGCACGGCTGCTGCCACAATCCTTCGGGCGTCGACCCTACAAACGAGCAGTGGCAACGGCTTTCGGACATCTGCACCGAAGCCGGGTGGCTGCCGTTCTTTGATCTCGCCTACCAGGGACTCGGCACGGGCATCGAAGAAGACGCCGCGGGCGTACGTACCTTCGCCGTTCCCGGGCGCGATATGCTGGTCGCCTCGAGTTTCTCGAAGAATTTCGGGTTGTACTGCCAGCGGGTGGGCGCCCTGACTGTGGTGGGAGCTGCGGCCGAGGCGGCCAAGGCAGCCCAGAGTCAAATAAAGAAGTGCATCCGCGCAAATTACTCGAATCCGCCCGCGCACGGAGGCCGGCTGGTCGTAACGGTGCTGACCGACCCCGAGCTGCGCACCATCTGGCAAGAGGACGTCAAAGGCATCCGCGACCGCATAAACGCCATGCGCGAGCTGTTCGTCGAAACCCTCAAAGCCAAGGGCGTGACGCAGGATTTTTCGTTCATCAAGGACCAGAGAGGCATGTTCTCGTTCTCGGGTCTGACGAAAGACCAAGTGAACCTCCTGCAAGACAACCATTCGATCTATATTGTGAACTCAGGCCGCATCAACGTGGCGGGCATGACAGAAGACAACATGGACCGTCTATGCGCGGCCCTCGCCGAGGTGCTGTGAACCGGGCGTGAGCGCACTTGTTCAGCGCGAAAAAGACAGTTTGATCCGGCAGACACCGTCTGTTGAACGGTAAAGCGCGGTGTCTGTTCCGTTGACCCAATCCAGGTGGTGTTATCATGGCGAGAAAAGACAAGAAGCGCGTCGAGACGTCGCCCCAATCCGAGCCGTTGCGGGCAAATCCCTTTGCGGAACTGGCCGACCGACTCCCCAAAGACCTGCCCAAGCATTCCGAGATTCCACAGCAAAAACCCGGCAAAGCCGAGATCATTCGCCGAAAAAAGCGGCCCTACCAGGTCGCGCGTACGCGAAAAGGCGGCTACAACCTCGCTTTCGAGCACCGCGCCAAAGGGAAAGGCGTGACGGTGCTGCAGGGTGTCTCAGGCGACGCGGAAGCCTTGCTCAGTGAACTCAAGAAACGATGCGGCGCCGGGGGTGCAGCACGCGAAGACGCCGTAGAAATCCAGGGCGACCAGCGCAAGGCAATCGAGTTCTATCTACGCGAACACGGCCTTTGAGCAGCGTAGCTGCACTCGAACGCCCTCGCGGTCTTCCGGACTCAAGGCGAAGAGCTGGCCGCAATACCGATGAGATGGACGAGTTCCTCGACGACCATTCGCCGGTCACTGTCGGCCTGGTAAATACCCGCGACCTTTTCGCGGGCCTTGCCCACATCACCGCAGGCTTTTCCGCGCGCGATCAGCTCGCGGCAAAGCGCTGGCATCGGGCCCCAGTTCCCGCATTCCACGAAGCTGTCATTAAGGAAAATGAACTTCGGGATGGCCTCGCCCCCATTTGTCAGGAAACGGACAAAGATGTCCGGATGATCCTCGCGGTAGATGTAGCGCACGTGCAGGTTTGTAGCGGCGTCCGCCAGCGCCTGCAGAACCGGAACGTGCCGCACCACGTCGCCACACCAGTCTTCGGCAATGGCAACCACATGCGCCGGTCGCGCCAATCCAGCCAAAAGCGCTTTCACGTGAGGCTCGAATCCCTGAGTTCCGTGCAGCTCCCGCATGGTCGTCTGGTTTTCGGGGTTCTCGCCGCGTTGCAGCCAGGCATCAAACTCCTGGCCCTCGGAAAAAACCGCTTTCCAATCTAACACGGGAAGTATCGGTGGTCTTGGCATCAGGTTTACTCCTCTCTCAGCGGCTCTCAGTGTCTTCTTGACAGTCCAGACCGCGTTTCCGCAAACTACCACGTCTTAGGGGTATAACACGTGCACCCCCCCAAGTCGATTCCCATCGCTGGCGTCTGGGAGAATCCCCTGACACAGCCTGGAATAGCAGCCCGTGGCTCATTGTTGGTCTAAGTATTGGCCCTGAAACCACTTCCCGTTCTATGCGGATGCGTGATATATCTGAGGAGACGCCATGAAACTCATACTCGCCAAGCCCCGCGGTTTCTGCGCCGGTGTCGAGCGCGCAATCAAGTGCGTCGAGCGTGCGCTCGAATTGTATGGCGCACCCGTCTACGTCTTGAACGATATCGTTCACAATGAGCATGTCGTCAACGAATTGCGCGAAAAAGGCGCGGTGTTCGTCAAGAAACTCGAGGATGTGCCCCCCAACTCACATCTTCTGTTCAGCGCCCACGGGGTATCACCCGCTCGCTGGGAGGATGCCAAAGCCCGGGATCTCGAGGTGGTCGACGCGACCTGCCCCCTGGTGGCAAAAGTACACAACGAGGCACGCAGGTTTGCCGATAAGGATTTCACAATCATCCTCATCGGCGAGCCCGGCCATGACGAGACGATCGGCACCATGGGATGGGCGCCTGAGCACATCAAGCGCGTCTTTACCCTCGAGGAAGTCGAGGCACTCGAGGTGCCCGACGAAAACAAGGTGGCCTTCGTGACACAAACCACCTTGAGCGTAGACGATTGCACGCGGGTTATCGAAGCCCTGAAGAAACGTTTTCCAAGTATTACGGGACCTCGCTCGGCAGACATCTGTTACGCCACACAAAACCGCCAAGCCGCGGTAAATGCGCTTTCGCCCGACGTCGATCTCGTGCTGGTGGTGGGCGACCGAGCAAGCGCCAATTCGACCCGCCTCGCCGAAATCTGCCGCGCCAAAGGCATCCCCGCATATCTCATTTCCTCGGCCGACATGGTCGATGAAGCGTGGCTCGAAGGGGTCGAGTCCATCTTATTGACCTCGGGCGCGTCGGCTCCCGAGCGTCTGGTACAGGGCGTTATCGACTTCTTCAAGCAGCGCGGCCCATGCGATGTGGAAGAAACCGCGATCATAGAGGAAGACGTGCATTTCAAGCTACCTGCCGTCATCGCGTGATGCGGATGCACGCCGCCGTGGACCGTGAGCACCTTTCTCAAAAGGCTGATGTGGACACGACTGACGGAAAGACAACTGTGGGGGAGGCCGCCAAATGACCAACGAGAACGTTGACCGCCGTAGCCTATTCAAAGGAATGCTGGCCGGAGGCAGTCTTGCCGCAGGCGGCATGTGTGCCGGCTTTGGAATACCCACGCAGACGGCTCACGCGCAGTCGCTGAGTGGCGCGCAGACGATTTGCGTCCGGCAAGCCGGCGCGCGCGGGGACGGACAAACACATGACGCCGAAGTGCTGCAACGCATCCTCAATGACCTTTCCAGCAAAGGCGGAGGTATCGCGGATTTCCCCCCGGGCCGGTATGTTCTTGAAAAGACCCTGCTGATTCCATCCGGTGTCCATATTATCGGGCATGGGCCAAGCACCATTCTTGAAGGCTTCAGGCCAAATGACATTAACGGCTACGCCCTGATTGCCAACCAAGGCATTGTCACCAAGAAGGGATACGAAGGCGCCAGTGACTTTTCGCTCCGAAACATTGCGATTGACTCACCCCGCACGAATGGAATCGTTCTTGTCCATGCCAGAAACGGATACTTCACTCACATTTATGGCTTGGATGCGCACCACCACCATTTCGACATTGCAGGGTCAAAGAACATTATTGCGGAAAACATCTATCTGACCGGACGAAGCGGAACGGCCCCCTTCCAGATTGACGGCAGTCCCTATTACAACAATATTTGGGACGGCCAGACCAACATCGCACCCATCCGGGACGAAACCGAAAATGACGGCATCTTCCTTTCCAGAGCCGTCATTCATCCCACAAACCGCCCGAATCACGGAATTCACCTCCACCGGGACGGTGGGCGCAATATCTTTATCGACAGCGTTCTAATCGAGCATGTTGAAAACGGTGTGTTCCGGGACCGCAACACACATCGCACCGATATGTTTTTGAGTAACATCGTCATTAAGGATGTGGCCGGTCACGGTATCAATTTCAGAAACACCGACAAGCCCGATCAGCGAGTATCCCTGAATAACATCGTCATACAAGACGTCCACGGCGAGGGTCTCCTTGAATATCACGGCTGTCAGGATTTGACCATCGACAATGTTAAAGCGATTGCGGGCGGCCAGACAGGCGCACAGCGTCTCGCCTTCCATGATGTTCACAGATGCACGCTCGACGCCCTATACGTGTACGGCAACGGTTCGGGCTGTGCCATATTGCTGAGAGATTGCGAACACGTGTTTATTGCCAAGACGATTGCTCAAAGCGTTCATCATTCTCTTTGTCTCGAAGACTGTGCCGGCATCCGGTATAGCGGCCTGTGCGAATTGGCGCAAGACGGCTCTACTGTGGAACCACGTGTTAGCGGCCGTGAATGCCTCGCGCATTGGTCGCAGAGTTGAAACCCGAAAGACCCAACATATGCGCCAACAACAATTTGGATCAGTAGCCTTTCATCTCAATTCTGTTGAGCGCTGGCGTGGGTTGCCAAGAAAGCATTGCCTATTAAGGTAGACTGCGGTATGCTGAACACACGGTACGAATGACCACGACTGCGGTTTCCGGGCGGTGCATGCGGTGCAGTCGCCTCTGATTGTTGCGCAAAGAAATCAAAAGACCAGTGCGGCAATCCCAAAAGGCAGCGGAATAGAGAGAAACAAAGAGACTTCTAATACTCACAACCTCACAGCCAGATAAGACAGCGGGTGCGGAGCCCGCACCCGCCACTCCAAGCGCATAAAACAGGCAGGAGAATGAAGTCAATGAACGACAAAAAAACGGCAGAGAAGTCGCCAAACGTAGCGGTTGAAGGTGTACCGGTGGAGGCGGCAATTCTCGACTTGGACGGCGTGATTACCCGGACTGCCAAGACACACGCGCGCGCCTGGAAGAGAATGTTCGATGAATATTTGCAAAGGCGAAGCGAGAAAACTGAGGAAGAATTCCAACCCTTTTCCATCGAGAAGGACTATTACGCGTATGTGGATGGCAAGCCCCGCTATGAAGGGGTGCGCAGCTTCCTGGAATCGCGCGGTATTCAGCTCGATTATGGCGAGCCCGACGATCCTCCGGCGCGGGAAACGTATTGCGGTCTCGGGAACCGCAAGAATGAACTCTTCCGCGACACTATCGATGAAGAAGGAGTGGAGCCTTTTGAGGACGCCGTGGAGGCGGTCAACAATTGGCGAAAAGCCGGGCTTAAGACGGCTGTCGTCTCCTCGAGCAAAAACTGTGCACTCATTGTCCGCGCGGCAGGACTCGAGCATCAGTTTGACGCCAGCATGGATGGACAAGAGGCCGAAAAGGAGGGCATACCCGGCAAACCCGAGCCGGACTATTTCATCCGGGCGGCCACGAAGCTCGGTGTGTCGCCAAAGCGCGCCTTCATCCTCGAGGATGCCATAGCAGGCGTCCAGGCCGGGCGGGCCGGCGGCTTCGGGCTGGTTGTCGGTGTCGCGCGGCGGGAAGACTCCGAACCCTTGGAGCAGCACGGGGCCGATGTGGTGGTCAGTAAATTGACGGAACTTCGGATGGAGTCCACAAAGGCGGACAACAAACGCCCCCCCTCTGCCCTCGAGCAGTTTGATGCCATTGCCAAGGTGTTCCACGAAAAAAATGTCGCCGTATTCCTCGATTACGACGGTACCCTGACCCCTATTGTCAATGACCCCGAAAAGGCCTTCATGCAGGATGACATGCGCGAAACCGTCCGAAAACTCTCCGAGCTGACGAAGGTCGCCATCGTCAGTGGCCGCGACAGGAAGGTCGTAGAGAACTTCGTCCAGATTGAGGACCTGATCTACGCGGGCAGCCATGGCTTCGACATCCGCGGCCCTGACATACGCCGCGAGCACGAAGGCGGCGTAGCGGCACTCGACAGTCTGGATCGGGCAGAACATGAACTCGGGGAACGCCTGCGCGATGTGCCCGGCGCTCTCGTGGAACGAAAGAAATTCGCCCTGGCAATTCACTACCGCAATGTAAGTGAAAGCAAGGCCGAAACCGTCGCGCGTGCCGTCGAGGAAGAACACAAGAAACACCCGCAACTCCGGTCACGCGGCGGGAAAAAAGTGCTCGAACTCCAGCCCGACGTCGAATGGCACAAGGGCAAGGCACTGCTGTGGTTACTCGAGATTCTCGGACTGGACGTCTCGACCACCTGCCCGCTCTATATCGGTGACGACACCACCGACGAAGACGCATTTGCCGTGCTGGAGGAAAGCGGAATCGGCATCGTCGTCGGAGACGAGACCCTGCCCAGCCGCGCCCGTTACTGGTTGCGCGACCCTGATGAGGTACGCCGTTTCCTCGATAGACTCGGTGAGAATATACGGAGGAATTCAAAATGACTCAGGCAGAAATTCCCGAACAAGTGTTATACGAACGTGCACCAAGCAAAATGGTCACCGATGCCTGGCAGATGTCCTACACCGACTGGAACCCCGACAAGGAGGCCTTGCGCGAGGCCTTGTGCACGCTGGGAAACGGATACATTGCCACACGCGGCGCCTTTGAAGAAGCCGAGGCGAACGACATCCACTATCCGGGCACTTACCTCGCCGGCGGCTACAATCGATTAAAAACCGAGATCGCCGGGAGAGTCATCGAAAACGAAGACTTGGTAAACTGGCCTAACTGGCTGCCGTTGTCCTTCCGCCACCACGGCAGCGAATGGCTCAACCTCGACAATGTCGACATACTCGAATTCCGGCAATCCTTAGATGTGCGCCAGGGCCTTCTCGAACGCTACGTGCATTTCAAGGATCAGGAAGGGCGCGAGTCTACGCTGCACACGCGGCGTCTGGTGCATATGGAAGAACAGCACCTCGCCGCCATCGAGTGGGTATTGACGCCCAAAAACTGGTCGGGCTCGATACAGATAAAGACCGCTCTCGACGGCACCGTTGAAAATCACGGTGTGGCACGCTACCGGCGACTCAACGGCAGGCATCTGCACCCGCTGGAAACGAGCAGACTCAGCCGCGACCAGATACTGCTCGTCGTAGAAGCCAATATGTCGCATATCCGCATGGTGCAGGCGGCGCGCACCCGCGTATTCACGGGCGAAGAGGAAAACACCGCAGAACGCGACACGTGGGACCGCCCCGGCTGGATAGGACAGATGATAGAAGTCGAAGCCAGACCGCAGGCGCCGGTGCGTGTCGAAAAAACGGTGAGTATCTTCACGTCAGCTGACCGTGCCAGCAGTGAACCCGTCTTTGAGGCGCGTAAGGCTTTGGCGCGAGCAGGCGATTTCCCATCTCTACTCGAGACACACGAGCAAGCCTGGCGGCATTTGTGGGATTGCTGCGATCTCGAACTGGGCAAAGATAAGCAAACCCAGCTCGTATTGCGGCTGCATATCTTTCACTTGCTCCAGACGTGTTCGGCGAATACGATCGATATGGACGTGGGGATACCCGCCCGGGGCCTTCATGGAGAGGCATACCGAGGGCACATCTTCTGGGATGAGATGTTCATATTGCCCTTCATTAACTTACGCATCCCTGAGCTCACCCGTTCGGTGCTCAAGTACCGCTTTCGCCGCATTTCCGAAGCACGCGTCGCCGCCGCTGAGGCCGGGTATGAGGGCGCCATGTTCCCTTGGCAAAGCGGAAGTAGTGGCCGAGAGGAAACCCAAGTATTACACCTAAACCCCAAGTCCGGGCGCTGGCTTCCCGACAACACCCACTTGCAGCGTCATGTCAACGCAACCATCGCGTACAACATTTGGCTCTACTACGAGGCTACCGGCGATGCCGAGTTCCTCTACCGGTTTGGCGCGCAAATGATACTCGAAATCGCCAAGTTCTGGGTCAGCACCACCGTCTATAACCCCAAGCGCGACCGCTATGAGATCCACCATGTCGTCGGACCCGACGAATTCCACACGAGGTATCCCGACTCCGACGAGCCAGGCCTCAACAACAACGCCTACACCAACATCATGGCCGCCTGGGTTATCCGGCACGCTCTGGTCCTGCTGGACGAACTCCCCAAGTCACGCATCACACAGCTCATGAAAGAACTCCGTATCAGCGAAGACGATATCGAGGTATGGAAAACCATCAGCCGGAGCATGTTTGTCCCATTCCATGGAGATCGAATTATCAGCCAGTTCGAAGGATACGAAAAGCTGCAGGAATTCGATTGGGAAGCTTACAAACAGAAGTATGGAGACATTCAGCGCCTCGACCGCATTCTAGAAGCCGAGGGCGATACCCCCAATCGCTACAAGGCGGGCAAACAGGCCGACGTGCTGATGTTGTTCTACTTGTTTTCACTCGAAGAGCTCGAATCACTCTTCAGCTGGATGGGCTACGACTTCGACCCCGAAATACTCCAGCGCAACGTGCAGTACTACGTCAATCGCACATCGCATGGCTCGACACTCAGCCGCGTTGTTCATTCATGGGTGCTGGCGCGCACCGATCGAGAGCGGTCGTGGGGACTCTTCAAGCAGGCACTGGAAAGCGATGTCGCAGACATTCAGGGCGGAACTA
>SLSB01000164.1 GCA_007130675.1 Candidatus Hydrogenedentota bacterium
GCGCATCCCGAAGACGGCACCGGCTACGAGCTTCAGGCGATTGCGGCGGTGGTTATCGGCGGCACGAGTCTCTTTGGCGGACGCGGCTCGGTGGTGCGCTCGTTTCTCGGGGTGATGATCATCGCCGTGCTGGCTGGCGGGTTGGCCCAGGCCAATGCCCAGGAACACACCAAGCGTCTGGTCACGGGGCTGGTTATTGTGGCGGCCGTGATTCTCGATTACTACCGCAACCGATGGCGCACATCGAGAAGGGGGCAATAGATACTGGCCCTTTGTGCAGCCTTGAACCATAAGTGGGGTGAGGAAATGTCAAAAGTTATCTTTGTAGCGATTGTTGCACTCTTCCTGTTTTCGTCGCATGCCGCGGCGCAACCCTACGAGGCACAGCGCGCGGATATCCGTGAAATCAAGCAGCGCATGGCCGCCATGTTGCGGGCAAGCGGTACGGGCCTCGATTCCGGGGTTACGCGGCTGCTCGAAGCCGAGAATGGCTGGTGGTCTGAATATACCCTCGAGCATCCCGGCATTCATCACCACGGGGGCGCATTCGTCCCCGCCTTGACGCTTGCGCGTGTGTATGCCTGCCCGAGGAGCGCCCATTACGAGAGCCCGGCGGTTCTCGCGTCGGTTGAAGAGGGATTGCAGTATCTCCACACGATGGCATATCCCGGCTGTGAACGAGTCGGAAACTGGTGGTCATGGGATATTGGTATGCCCCTGCGCCTGTTGCCCACGCTGTATCTCATGGAAGGCGTGATCGATTCTGAGTTGTATGACGCCTACGCGGCAACGCTCGTCTATCTCCTGCGGGCCGAAGAAGAAGTGCGGGCTGAAGGCGCATTCGTGCCCCCCGAGGAGCCCTTCGCCGGAAGGACGGACACCAACGCGCTGTGGATTGCCCGTCTGCGCCTCGAGCTGGCGGTGCTGCTCGAGAACCCAGCCATGGCCGGCAAATGGGCGGACCGGGCCTTCGGAGAGACGAACGAGGCCGGCGAGGGTTATCTGCAGGCCGATTACAGCTACAAGTTTCACGGTGAGATTCCCATGTGGGCGTACGGGCGCGGGTATCTTACCGATTATGCCAACATGGTGAGAACGTATCAGGGCACGTATCTGGGTCCGACCGAGACCCATTTGCTGCGGTACGGCGCGATGGCCGGCCATTTCATCAACGGATTTATGTACCGGGGGGCCATCTGTCCGGCCATTACCGGCCGTGAAATCAGCCGCGGTCCCGATATGTACATGTCCCCTTGCGGATTCGTCGCCGCGGACGCGCTGGCGGTGTCCGAGCATCCTGAAGCCGACTATTTCGCGGCGCTGGCCGCGCGTGAAGCCCGCTTCTTCGGGCGGACGCCCGCGCGGCCCGAGATTGAACCCGCGCCGCCCAATACGGGCATTTTTGCTTTCCCTGACAGCGATTTCGTGCAGATCACCCGCGAAAATTGGGCGGTAGGCATCAAGATGCACTCGAGCCGCAACAGGGGGTATGAGTCCATTAACCAGGAGAATCTTCAAGGGTGGTTCCTCAGTCACGGAAGTATGTTTCACTTCCTGGATGGCGATGAGTGGTATAACTGCTGGCCCACGCTCGATTGGACTCGCCTGCCGGGCACGACTGTTGCCATCGAGCGCAAAGAGCAGAATGAATCCCCGTTCGTGGGCATGGTTCGAGTGTCCGATGACACGGCGTTGGCTGCCCAGGAGATTCGTGTGGGGGCGTTTCACGCCCGGAAGCTCTGGCTGGTTGATCATGACGTTATCGTGTGCGCTGGAAGAGAGATCGAGGGTGGCGGCCGCGTCGAGACAACCGTCGTGAACGTTCCGCTGCCTCTGGATGCCGAGATTCTCGCGGATGGCCATGCATTGCCGCACGAACCTTTCGAAGAACTCACGGAAGTTTCGTGGCTTTGGGCCGGAGGTGTGGGGTATGTATTTATCGAACCCACGCGACTGCATTTGCTTCGCGAAACACGTCAGTCCGACTGGCATTCGATACGCGGGGATAACGTGGGGGGCAGAGGCAACGTCGAAACGCAGGATTATTTCACGGCGGTGATTCAACACGATGCGGATGCGACGGGGTACGCCTACGTGTTCTGCCCCCGCCGGGCTGCCGAAGAAATGCCTGCCACGGCACAGTCCGTGCGCGAAATCTATTCGGTTGAATCGGGGCCTCACGCTACCCGCGTTAATTTTCCTGGTGGTGGCGCCTTTGTCTTCTGGGAAGGCGGCGCATTCCAGAATGTGGAGGTGGATCGCAGCTGTCTGCTCGTTGTGGAAGACGATGGGATCCACGCGGCTGACCCGGCATGGCGCGAGGGAGAGCTTACGGTGACGGTTGACGGCCGTGGGCCTATGCCCCTTACGCCCCAGCGCGGGCGTTCGGTTGTCCTGGGCAACATGGAGCCACTCTGATCGCCAGTATCTTCGCCTGACGCGGGACCGCTTTCGGTACAATGGCTGAAGGTTTCGCGGGTGCTCGGTAAGGTGCAACTCATAATCGGCGCGCCGAGATCGCCCGGCGTTGACTCCGCTTTTCTTGATGCCTAACCGGATTCGGCAACCATCACTGTCACACAATCAAACCCCACAGCCCTTGCGCCGCCGGATTGGGCGCATGTATACTTTGTGAATCGTAGAAAAAGCCGCACGTGGCGGTCTGTGCTTGCTGGATTCCAGGAGGGATCATAATGGGCGCGACTGACGACAGTCATAGTTCCACACATCAGAAATCAGAGTTGACTTACAGCGAACCTGACGACCCTGGACCGGGGTGTAGATGGTCCGCGGCTGGTGATGTTATCGGCGGGCGTCTCACGAGACGCTAGCCTGCCTTTGCGCCTCCGGCCGTACCCGCCTACCCCATACGGCCAGACTGGAGGCGAAGCATGAATCAGAAGAACCCCCTTCTTGTGCCTGAGTTGCGCGAAATGCTCGATGCGCATGATGTCGAAGCCCTTCGCGAATTCTGCGAGGCCGCGCACCCTGCCATTGTTGCCGAACTGCTTTCTGCCTTGAGCGGCGAGGAAGTCTGGGCGGTGCTCAAACATGCGGAACCTCGCTTGGGCGCCGACATCTTCAGCCACCTGGATGACGATGTCCAGGTGGATGTCGTCAGTAAACTGCCGCGCGGCGCAATCGCCCGTCTGCTCACCGACATGCCGCCCGACGACCGGGCCGATCTGTTCAAGCAACTGCCTGAGGAACTTGGCGATGCTGTGCTTCCCGCGATTGCCCAGGCCGAGCGCGAGGATATCCGCCGTCTGACCTCCTATGAAGAAGGCACCGCCGGCGCCGCCATGACCTCGGATTATGCCACGTTGCCGCCCCAATTGACGGCGTCGGAGGCCATCGAGCATCTTCGCAGGGTCGCGCCGGACAAGGAAACCATTTATTACGCCTATGTGGTGGATGAGGCCCGCAGGTTGCGCGGTTTCCTGTCGCTCAAAGACCTGATCGTCGCGCGCCGGGATGCCCGGGTCGAAGAGATTATGCATCCTGAGGTTATCGCCGCGCGTACGCATGATGATCAAGAGGAAGCGGCGCGCACCATTCAGAAATACGATCTGATTGCCCTGCCGGTGCTCAACGGCAACGATGCGTTGGTGGGGATCATCACCCATGACGACGCTCTTGACATTATCACGCAGGAGCACACGGAGGACATGGAAAAGCTGATGGCTATCGGCGGTAGCCACGAGGCGGGCGTCTACCTGAGAACCTCGTCGTGGATGCACTTCAAGAACCGGGCTGGATGGGTGGTCATTCTTGCGGTCCTGGGCATGGTTTCCGGCTATATTGTGCACAGTTTCGAGGATCTGCTGATGCAATTCGCCATTCTGGCCACGTTCATGCCGATGCTGGCCGATACGGGCGGAAATACCGGAAGCCAGTCGGCCACACTGGTGGTTCGTGCGCTTGCGCTCAACGAGATCTCGCCACGAAATATCCTTGGAATTCTCGCCAAGGAACTCCGGGTATCCATGGGTTTGGGACTGTTGCTGGCGGTCATCGCGTTTGGCAGAGTGTTTCTGTTTCGGGGCGGCGCAGCCGCTCCTGACGAGCATTCTATGACGCGGATAGGCTTGGCTATCTCAATCGCTCTCGGCTTGCAGGTGGTCACCTCGACCCTCATCGGTGCGCTGCTGCCGCTGGGCGCGGCCAAATTGAAATTGGATCCCGCGGTGGTGGCCAGTCCGGCTCTCACAACGGTGGTGGACATTACGGGATTGCTGCTGTTTTTCACGACGGTGAAGGTGATTCTGGGTATCTGATGGGACATTTTCCCAGTTCGGAAACTCTCGGCACTGTTGGTTGCGCGCTGGCGCCATATCGGGCAATGTGGCGGGTGGCCGCTGCATTTCCAGAAAGAACCCGGAGCTTTCTGTCTGGTGGACGAAGCATAGCTCTCATTTGCAGCCATTGCCGAAGAGACTTTTTGCTTTATGCAGAAGCAGAGAGCTGAGGCATTGATAGCATTCCTACGTTCTCTTCGTTTCGTTTTTCGCGTGCGCTCTTGATGCACGCAGCCGGGTTGCGTTGGGTTGTGAAATGGTCCACACTGGTAAAAGGCCATCATAGTGCCATTGGGAACGCCCGTTGCTTGGCTGTGGGCACGGAGCCGCCCGAAGCGCGGAAGGAGACAGCGCTCATGAACGTGTTGGTAAGCGGCGCCACGGGCCTTATCGGGTCCGCCTTGTGCAACGCCTTGACCCAGCGTGGCGATAAGGTCGCCCGCCTGGTGCGCAAGGAATGGAGTTCGGATCCCGCTGAGATGCTGTGGGATCCTGCCGAGGGTTATATCGAGCGCGGCAAACTCGAGGGGTTTGACGCCGCCGTGCATCTTTCCGGCGAGAACGTCGGCTCGGGTTGCTGGACCGCGAACAAGAAACGGCGGATTATGCAGAGCCGCACGCAGACAACCCGGCTGCTCTGTGATACGTTTGCTACACTCGCGAGCCAGCCAAAAGTCTGGGTCAGTGCGTCTGCCACGGGCTACTACGGCAACTGCGGCGATCATGCCGTGGACGAAGACGCGCCTTCGGGAGATTTGTTCCTCTCCGAAGTCTGCCGCCAATGGGAGGAAGCCACGCTGCCCGCTCGGGAGATGGGCATTCGCGTGGTGAATGCCCGGTTCGGCGTTGTGTTGGGCGGCAAGAACAGTCCGTTTGGCAAAATGCTTCTCCCATTCAAGCTTGGCCTTGGCGGGCCGGTGGGTCCGGGCACCCAATACATGCCTTGGATTACTCTCGGCGACGCGGTGCGCGCGATCATTTTTGTGCTGGACACCCAGGACGTGGACGGGCCGGTCAACGTGGTCTCGCCACATCCCGTGCGCAACCGTGAGTTTGTAAAATGCCTGGGTCAAGCGCTTCATCGTCCGGCGGTGGTGCCCGTTCCCGCGTTCGCGGTGCGGATGGTGTTCGGTGAAATGGCCGACAACCTTCTGCTTGCCAGCCAACGGGCCGTTCCGAAGAAACTCGAGGAATCCG
The DNA here is from genome assembly GCA_007130675.1 of Candidatus Hydrogenedentota bacterium. Lineage (GTDB taxonomy): Bacteria > Hydrogenedentota > Hydrogenedentia > Hydrogenedentales > SLHB01 > UBA2224. The sequence continues at coordinate 5,496 of SLSB01000164.1, forward strand.
GTTTTGCCTTCGATCATCCCCATCTGGATGAGGCCATTCGGCACGTTCTCGAGGCCATGTAGCGTATGCCGGAAACCGCCATGCGGCGCCAAAACCTAAAGACTCCTGGATGGGCACAGAAAGCTTTCGCGTGGGCGCTGCATGCCGGAAACCGCGTCATGCGCGACACGCCAGAGCGCAAACGGCCGCTGTTCGCAGCGTTATCCGGCCGGGTGCTCGAAGTCGGCGCCGGCGCCGGAGCAAACGTTCCCCTCTACCCGAAAGACACCCAACTCATCGGTGTTGAACCCAACCGCTTCATGTTCCGTTATCTGCGCGAAGAGTCGCAGAAGTTCCGCAGAGTCATGCACCTCCTGAATGGCAGGGCCGAATCGCTGGGTTTGCAGGACAATTCATTTGATGCGGTGGTCTGCGCGCACGTGTTGTGCTCGGTGGATGATCTTGCTGCCGCATTGAACGAAATCCTGCGTGTGTTGAGACCGGGCGGGCTGCTGCTGTTTGTTGAACACGTCGCCGCCCCCCGCGCGACGCCGCTTCGTGTGGCCCAGCGGTTGTTGAGTCCCTTCTGGCAGCGGGTCGCCGGTGGCTGCCGCCTCGATCGCGAACTTTGGCGCGCGCTCGACCGGGCCGGGTTTACGGAGTTAACCTACGAGCATTTTCGCCTGCCTTGGGCCGTGCTGTTTTCTCCTCATATCATGGGATGGGCCCGAAAACCCGGACCTCGACGTCCGCAGAGAGGATAGCGCCACATTTCGGGCGAAGAGCCGTCGCGTGACAATCTCTCAACGGAATGACCAAGATTCGCCGCCGGGATGCCATGGGCCGCATAGGCCCGGCCATTTGCCCGAGCACTCAAAGCCTTTGCAATAAAAAACTTACATTCAAAGGCCGAAGTAGGGGAGACGCGCGGGGGAGTGGCGCGCAATTTGCTGGTATCTATGGGCATGCCGCGGAAGGCGTGGTTCTGCGTGCAGGCATGTTCCATCGGGGAACAGGTCCGCCCCGTGTTTGAGTACGGGAAAGCGCACTCCTGGTCTACAGGACGCATGAATTGGCTAACCGTGGTAGTATATCAAGGGGACAAGACGGCCTGTACCGTTGTGCCCTCGCCGGGCGTAGCCGCCTGTTCCGGCACTCTGGCGGCTTCCCCAAGGATAGGGGTTACATTGAGCCTAGACCACAGGATGTTGTGTTGGTATACTAAGGGCCGGATGAATGGGGAGGAACCTGACTATGCCTACCTTCACGTATGTCGCGCGTACGAAGGATGGAAAGCGCGAAACCGGCAAGCAGAATGCCGAAAACCGCCAAGCACTGATTCGCATGCTCCAGGGCAAGGGGATGGTGCCCGAGCGGGTGGATGCCGCGGGAGGCACCCAACGCGCCCGGCGCGACCCGAAGGTCAAGACGTCCGAGCTGCTGGTGTTTACGCGGCAGCTCTCGACCATTGTGAACGCGGGCCTGCCGCTTCTGCAGGGCCTCGACATTCTGGCCGAGCAGACTGAAGACCCGCGCTACGCAAACGTAATCCAGGGAATTGCCGATGATGTCGAAGCGGGCGAAACATTTTCGGACGCTTTGCGCAAGCATCCGCGCATATACTCGGATCTTTTCGTCAGCATGATCCGCGCGGGCGAGGCCAGCGGCAATCTCGATGGTGTGTTGATGCAATTGGCGGATTACCTCGAGGCCATGGAAGATCTCAAGCGGCGCATCCGCTCGGCCATGACGTATCCCGTTGTGGCTCTCAGCATGATTCTGCTCATTGCTACGGGGTTGGTAGTCTTCGTGGTTCCTCAGTTTGCGGAGATTTTTGCGGGGTTTGACCGCGAGCTTCCCGCGCCGACCCGCATCCTCATCGGAGCGAGCGATTTTCTGAAACAGTGGTATGGCATGCCGCTGATCATCGCCGGCGTGATTGGCGCGGTTGTGATTGTCCGCATGTATGGTTCCACAAAGGCAGGCCGGTTTCAGCTTGACTTGATTAAGTTGCGCTTACCTGTCTTTGGCAAGCTGTTGCGCAAAGTTGCCATCAGCCGGTTTGCGCGCACGCTGAGCACTCTGACCCGCAGCGGTGTCAACATCCTCGGGGCCATGGAAATCGTCGAACGCACCGCGGGCAACGAAGTCTTCGCGCGCGCCATCAGCAACGCGGCCGACTGCGTGCGCAACGGCGAGACTCTTGCCGACCCCCTCGCGCGCAGCGGCCAGTTTCCCGCCATGGTGACCCGCATGATCGGCGTCGGCGAGAAGACGGGCGCCCTCGAACAGATGCTGCAGAAGATCTCGGATTTCTACGACTCGGAAGTGCGCGCAACGGTGGATGCCCTGACCAGCATGATCGAACCCATCCTGATTCTCATGATGGGTATCGTGGTGGGCGGTATCGTGGTGGCGCTCTTTATGCCGATTCTTCAGCTCTCGGGTCTGGTGCAGCAATAACCCGGCATGGCATGTCGCGCGCGATGGCCTGCTGGGTGCGGCGCAAGGTGATAAGACCGATCTCAGGGCGTACGCGGAATCGGACGGGCAAGATCGCCATGCCAACCCCGCGCGAGACAAGTACCCGGCACTGCGGCCCCTGACAGAGACCACCCGCGTATTTGCTGCCGTACCGGCTGGGCACCGAAGGCGTGCCGATACGAGGAAAACAGACTTGGCCGCCGTGGGTATGCCCGCATAGCATGAGGTCAACCCGCAGCCGGGGCGGAACGTGTTCCGCTGTATCGGGGTTGTGCGCCAGAACAAGGCGGGGCATGCTTTCGGGCGCATCTGCCGTGGCTTTGTCGAAACGCACTTCGTCTTCCCACAGGTCCCCCACGCCGCCCATACACAATGCGCGCGCCTCGGGCGATTGAGTGATTCCGTCGCGCGTGAGAAACACCCGGGCGTTGTCGATAAGGTGCACAGGAGTTTCGGCGAATGCGGCGCGGCAGGTATCGATGCCTTCCCAGAACTCATGATTGCCCGTGACGGCTACCGTCCCGAGCCGGGTCTCGAGTTTTCTGAAGATGCCGATACCGTCGGGAATCGAGCGGGGGGTGCGGTGCACGTAATCGCCGGTGAGGACGGCGAGGTCGGCTTCGAGAGCATTGGCCCGGGCGACGGCGCCCTCGAGATACGGCAGCGTGATGTACGGGCCGTGGTGGGTGTCCGACAGGTGCACGATGCGAAACCCGTCGAGTTCGGGCGGAAGGCGGGTAATGGGAACATCATAATGCACCACGCGCAACCGCCCCGGCTCGACGAAGGTCGTATACCCTCCCAGCGCTCCACCCGACACGATGAGCAAGCCCGCGGCGCCTTGGCCGAGAAAATCGCGGCGGGCCAAACCTGATGCGCGTTTTCGTGTGCGCTGCCTACGAAGATAGGCAAAAGCACGCTGCACGCCCGCAAGCACGGCGAAAAGCAGTGGCGGCGTCGCAAACGCAGATACAATCAGCGGACCCATGGGGAGTCCTTTGCTCCCAGCCGGGAAAGATCTGCCGATTACGAGCCGGCCAGGAAGCGTAAACCAGAACACCGCCCGGTACAGAAGCTGTCCGGCATTCGCCAGCGGCCGGGGCCAGAGCAACAGCTCAGACAAAACGCCTACCACGGCACAAGCGGCGCCAATGAGAAGCAGAGCGCTTATTGTCAGGGCTATTGTTCGTCTTGTGCTCATTGGCATTTCATTCCTGTTGGACGCATCTCATCGCGCCTTGACTATACCTTGTTGTGCGTAGCGCAGGTCAATCTTTACGCGGCACCCGCGGTTGAACGAGTAATTGACGGCGTACATGGGTCGTCCAGATCTTGGAAATGTTTGCGCAAGCCTCGCACGGGGTGGCGTTGCGTTCAGAACGGTATGCTATCCTTTCTACGTCTCCGGAAAATCGGCGAGGAGCACGAACAGTAACACCAGGGGCGTGACAGACCATGCTGAGCAAAGACGACGTTGGAATGCTTCGCACATTGGCCATAGAGGTGGCCGAAATTGCCGCGCTGCCCGTGCAAGAGGAAAAGCGCGCCCTGTGGCGAAGACTGAACGCGCGCGACCCGGTGCGGCCGATGGCCATGATTGACCAGGTGGCCTGGAACGAAATTCGCGATGAGTCGCTGATTCTCCGCTGCACCGAGCCCGAATGCCGTGGGTACGAGACCATGCTGCGCCGTACGCTGTATCAGTGGCGGCATTTCCCCGTCGATATGGTGGTCGAACCGTTTATCCGCGTGCAGAAGGCCATCTACAATTCGGGATTCGGCATCGCCGTGCAGGAAGATACCGTGGCGACCGACCCCGCCAACGACGTGGTGGGCCACCGATACGTCAACCAGTTTCAGACCGAGGACGATCTCGAGAAAATCCA
>SLSB01000504.1 GCA_007130675.1 Candidatus Hydrogenedentota bacterium
TACCGGCCTCGCGGTCGTTGGGCACCACTACATCGAATCCCTTGAAAGCGCCCGCGCGCGCGCGTGAATCGCCTACGGTGAGGAGCTTGTGTTTGGCGGCGCACGCTACCACCGTCTCGAGCACGCGCTCGGTAGCCACCGACGACACCTGGTCGACCACCACGATGGCGTCAACTTCCGGGGCCAGGGTTTCGATGTTGGCCACGATCTGGTCTTCGAGTTCGCCGGTGATAAAGGTGGGCGAGGGGGTGTCGGTGCGCAGGATCTCCTGCGTCGGGATATTGAACCCGCCAGCGCGCAGTTTTCCGTACGTGTTGGTCGGCCGGGAGGGGTCTGTTACGACATAGTCGGTATTGACGTTTCGCAGCGCAAACTCGTGGCGAACGATACCCGCGTTTACATCGTCGCCGACGTAGCCGACCATGTACGTCGTTGCGCCAAGGGCGGCCACATTGCATGCGGCATTGCCCGCCGCACCGGGGTTGTGGCGGCGTTCGTGCACCTCGTAGACCGGGATCGGCGCCTCGAGACTGACGCTGGTCACGGCGCCGTAGACGTTTTCATCGAGATAGATATCGCCCACCACCATGACGCGGGCGTGTTTGAACCGGTTCAGTACATCGGTGTAGTTCATTTGGTTTATTGCTCCCCATTGGTTCCACACTCACGGACTCGTGAGCGAAGTGTGACGGCCAAATTACACCATAAAGCAGGCCCGAACACCAAACGGATCCCGAATTCATGTTTCTCGCCGGCTGAATCCGCGCTACCGTTCTCGCACCATGAAGAAACGGTCCACGTAAATCGCTTCGACCTGTTCCGGGTTGTTGACCGGCGCCACCCAGAAATACATGCCCGGGGCAAGGTCGTGTGCGCCCAAATCGAGCGCCGTGTAATCATCTCCTGCAACTTCAGCCAACGAGACGGTGCGTTGCGTCACCGTTCGGCGCTCACGCGCGTCGTAAATGCCTACGGTAAGCGCCGGGCCGGAATCCGCCACTGCGTCGCAACGTATTTCGACGTAACATTGCCAGGGATTGCCCGCGGACACGTCTTCGTGGATCTCACACTGGACCGCCCACTGCGTGTGGGTTGCGGGCATGCGCGCGGCGGACGCGTCAGCGGCGGCCGGATCGTCCACAAAAGCGCTCCAGCCAGCGTCGATGCCGAACAGATTAAACCGGTTATCCTCGATAAGGATGTAGTCTTCCTCCGGCAACCCTTCGCAAATGGCGGGCAATGGTCCCGGCGGACGAAAGCGAGCCCGTAGCATTCGTGCGTACTCGCCAAACGGGCGGCCCTCGCGGTAAGTATTGGCATCGAAAGCTTCCGCGCGCGCAATGAAATCCTCGGCAAATGCCTGCGGGTCGGTTGCTCCAGGCAACGGCACGTCCGCGCGTTTTGCAGCCCCCTTCAGCTCGTAGTAACGGTTCAACAGGACATTATCCAACGGCATGCGCGCCCGCGCCACGCGGCCGCCAATCACGGGGTCGGCTTCCACGCGGCGCTCGGCTTCGTCAAACAATTCGATGGCGCGAAACACGTCTTCAGGTGGAAACCACGCCGCCGTGTCGGACATATAACACCGCAGGTACACGTCCGAACCTTCGGCCGCATCATGGATGAGGTCGATGTACGCGCGAAGCGGTTCCGCCGCCGTCCCGTAATACCCCTCGAGGAATTCGTTGATCAGGGCCTCGCCGTCGCGGGTGGGGTCCCACATAAGCTTGGCCAGTACCCAGGCCCGCAACTCGGGGAAATCGCTGATCGAACAGCTCGAGTCGCCCTGCTCGAAGAGCCCGATCACGTTGTTCTCGACAAAGAATCGGATATTCGGCGCCAGCACCCGCAGGTTGGGATGCGGGAGGATGTAATTGCGGAAATTGGTCACATAATCCCACACGAACAGATGAGGCGCAATGGCGCTCCACGCCTCCATATCCTCTTTGAAATCCGCATTCTGGGGACCCGTCGCCAGTGGTTGCGAGAACGAGCACTCGATCGAGCAAAGCTGAATCATGACATTGTGGCGGGGCGTCACACCCTCGGGGGCTCTTCGCGTATACTGGTAGGCGAGGGTCAGCACCAGAAAATCGGGGTATTCCTTCTCGATCTCCTCCGCCACGGCATTCACGAAGTGCAGCAACGACCCTGAAGGCGACCCTGCCGCGTCGTCCAGAGCCTTGCATTGCGCGCACTGGCAATTGCCGTGCCAGTCGTTCTGTGAAACGGAGATCATGCCCGCTTCGGGATCGCGGCGAATCCATTCAAGGGCATTCTTGACGAACTCGGCCCGCATCGCCTCGTTGGTCAGGCAGAGCTGGCTTCGTTCGGCGCGCCTTACGCCATCTATCTCGCTGTACCACTCGGGATGTTGCTCGAAATAGCGGTCGGGAGGCAGAATCCGATCGAAGGTGTGGCACCAGCCGAGAATAGTGTAGTGCCCGCCGTATTCCTCTGGCGCCCTCACGAAATGGCCGTTGCACTTGCTGCGTGCGGCATACACCCCGTCGAATGCGCCCCGGTAAAATGCCTCGCGGTAGACGAGTTGGGGCGTGTACACCACATCGAGTGCCGGAATGCGGAGGGTGGGTTTCTCGGGAACAAATCCCTCGGAGGCCGACCACCATCGGCACCCTACGGCATCCTCAAGAAACGTGTATACGGCATAGAGGGTCCCCCGAGGCCGGCCGCCCGCAAGATAAACGCGATCCCCCGCGGTCTTCATGACGATGCCGTCGTGACCGAGGGTTTCGAGATCAACGTCTGGGAATGCCCGCCCAAAATGCGTGCACGGACCGACCACAATGGCTTTCGCATCCTCACCGGCCGTCTCGCGGATGGGAAATACTGCCCCCGTCACCGCCTCGAGGTGCTCCTGCAGTTCGCGCGCGGCCGTCCGCTCCGGTGCTAGGGCATCTTCAGCGACCACGATTATCCAATCGGTGGCGCCCTCTTGAGAAAGCACCAATTCGCCCGAGACTTGGGCTGTCAGCACCATGAGGATCGCTGCGGTGAGATGCATTGGAATGCTCCTTGCCTCGCGTTTGCACGCACTGTGTGTACCAAAGTATACGAATGCGCGGCATGCCGCGCCACCCGCCCCGCTGTCTTGAGCTGCCGGGTTTGCCTGCTCTGCCCCAATCGGATGCGGGAAACGCGATGTTGGCTTTGTTGCAGACGGTGAGTATACTAGGAGCCTTGGCGATCGAAACCGCATTTGCAGTGGTTTGGGGCCGTATTGTGAGGTTTTTGAGACTCAAGCGGAAAGGTATAGAGCATCATGGCGACGCAGGCAGCAACATCGATATCGATTCAACATGACGGGGAACCCAAGGCGAATGCAATCCGCGAGCGTCTCGATGCCGTGGTCGGCAAGGGCCAGCGCACGTACACGCCCTCGCAGGTGACAGTGAAAAGCGCCAAAGGTTCTTACCTTTGGACCGTGGACGACCGGAAACTCGTTGATTTTACGTCTGGGGTGCTGGTGGCCAACCTCGGGCACGATCACCCACGGTTTGAGGAGCTGTGCCGAGAGTACGCAGACGGGCTCCCGCGAAACGCCTACAACATGGTCGCCGAGATCGAAGTCATCGCTGCCGAGCGGCTGCTCAAGAGCATGGCCGCCACCAACCCGAAGGCCGAGAAACTGTTCTGGGCCGCGAGCGGTTCCGAGGGCATCCAGAAGGCCATGTGGGCCGCCCAGCACAAAGCCCCCGAGCGCCAGATCCTGTTGGCCACTCGATACGGATTCCACGGGAAGAAGGGTCTGGCGGGCGATGTGACTGGCGCCGAAAGCCTCAACCCGAACGTCCGCTTCGTGTCGTTTCCGATGAAAGAGGAAAAGCCCCAGTCATTTTATCAGGACGAACTCGATGCATTCGCCGAAGAGTTCGACGGGCAGATCGCGCTGTTGATTACCGAGCCGTACCTGGGGGCGGCGGGGTCGTTTCATCCGCCCAAATGGTACCACCAGATGCTGCAGGCATGGTGCGAACAGCACGGGGTAGTCTTGATTTTTGACGAGGTGCAGGCGTGCCATGGCCGTACGGGCAACATGTACGCCTACGAGAGCTACGAGGTGCAACCCGATCTCGTGGTGCTGGGCAAGGGCATCGCCAATGGCGAACCGGCCGCCGCGGTCATCGGCCGTGCGGATCTCATCGACGCCATGGGATACGGCGAAGCCTCGGATACCTTCAGCGGCAACCCCCGGGCCTGCGCCGCTATTTGCGCCGTGCTCGATGTATTCGAAGAAGAAGGGGTAATCGATAAAGCCCGCGCTGCCGCAAGAGATATTGGCGAACGGCTCTGCGCGCTGCCAGACGCGTTTCCTTTCGTCAAGACGGTCCGAGGGGAAGGGCTGGTGTATGGCATCGAGATCGAGAACGCCGAACTCGCCAACCGCTGTGTGCTCGAGGCCTACTACGGCACGGGAGATGCCGGCGTGCACTTGCTCGGGCCACTTGCGGGTACCGTGCTTCGCGTGAGCCCGCCGCTTCTCATCAGCGAGAGCGAAATCGCCGAGGCTTTCGCGATTATCGAACAGGCTTGGGCGCGCATATAACCGGTGCAGTGCTGACTCGATAGTCCGCACGTCCCGCGGGCGCGTACGAAAGACTTTTTCTGCAGACAGGCAAAGGCGAGGATATGCGAATACCGGAACGGCGCAAACTCGAGGAAGAGTACCGCGGCCAGGCGGCCAAATACGATGCCGTCGCACAACGGCTGTTACGGCGCTTGCAGCGATTGATCGAGACCGCGGGGATTAATGCATCGATAAAATACCGCGTCAAATCGTTTAACAGCTACTTCGAAAAGATTCTGCGTTTACGCAAGCACGGGGCCTCCCGCACGGTTCTGACCGACGTGATTGGGTTCCGCGTGATCTGCCCGTTCTTGTCCGATCTCGCTACGGTCGAGCGAATTCTTCACAAGCATTTCCGCGTGCTCGAGACGGAATCCAAGGGAGCAGAGCACTCGTTCCGCGAGTTTGGTTACTCGTCCGTACACGTAATGATCGATCTCACACAGGACCTCAAGGTACGGGCACTCCCCTCGACCAAGCGCGTGGCCGAAGTCCAGTTGCGGACCATCCTGCAAGACGCCTGGGCCGAGGTCGAGCACGAACTGGTGTACAAATCCGAGACCACGTTGCTCGATGAACCCATCAAGCGCAAACTGGCTTCGCTCAATGCCACCTTGACGCTGTCGGACATCATCTTCCAGGAGATTCGCGAATACCAGCGCGAAGTTCAGGAGCGCGAGAACCGGCGCAAGGCAAGTGTCGAAGAGCGGGCCTTGTCGTACGAGACCGTGCCGGGGCTGGATGAACAGGATCTCTCGTTCATCCGCCAGGACGATGCGGAGGCGCCGCGGCCGGTGCCGCATCGAAACGAATTGGAACGCCTCATTTTCGAGGCGCTGGCCGCGCACAGCAGCGATGAATTCGAGAAGGCCATCGAGCTGTATTCGCGCGTGTTGCACATGAAGACCAACCGGCATGTCCGCTCGGTCATCTACAACCACCGGGGCATGGCCTATCTGGCGCTGTCGCAATACCAGCGCGCGATGAAGGATTTCTCCAGCGCCATTCGTTTTAACCCTGACAACTTCCGCGCGCTCAACAACCGGGCTTTGGCATGCCGCATTCGCCGCGAATACCAGGCTGCCCTCGAAGACCTGAACCGTTCGCTTTCCATCAATGCAATTCAGACAGAGGCCTACTACATCCGTGCGTTGACGCACTTCGACCTGCACGATTACTCGAAGGCGATCGAGGACTGCGAAAGCGTCTTGAACATCAAACCCGGTTTCGCGGTCGCCCAGCACCTCAAGGAGCTTATCCTCGCAAGGGCCACCAAGTGAACGCACGGCGGGTCAGCCCCGAGCACTCAGCCGGCGTCAACTGCCCTCGGGCGCGATGAGCACTTCATCCAGGCAGTAGGAGTGCCCCTCCTTGACCCGGCCTCTGTCTGGAGCGAGAAACCGTAGCCCCTCGAGCACGTTCACGCCGGGATAGCGGTCGCGGATTACGCGCACATCCGTATCGAGGATATGCCATTCGCCGTCGTCTTCGAGGCGCGGGAGATCCGGGTCGTTTTCCGCGCGGCTGGTATTGGGACTGGCCGCCAGCCACAACTCCTGCCCGGAAAACGCGCGGATATAGAAGCCAATCGGCGTGCCGGGGTCTACGCGGTACCGGATGCGGAGCAGCGGGTAGGTGTCGATGCACCAGTCCGCCGGATGCACCCACGCAGGCAAGAGGCCGCCGTCTTCGGGAGCATACACCCGCAGCCAGCCTTCTCCATGTTCTCCCTCTTCGCCAGGCGCGATGATGCGGTTGCCACCACGGGGATGGGTCCAGGGTGGGGGCACATCGGTGCCGTCTTCAAGCACCAGGACGCGCTCCCATCGCCTCGCGGCGGTAGTTGCGGGCCGGTAGCTCTGCCACCGCCACCACCACTCGTCATCGTCGATGCCGAACGTGCTATGCAGCAACGGCGCTCCGGGATCGCGCGGCGGTTCGACAACCACATAACCGGTCCCCCGGTGCACGCCGCCGTTGGTGTCTTCCACGCGGACGCGGATGGGGTAGTCGTAGGCGCGGTCATAGGTGTGGGTGAACTCGGTTGTATCGAGCACGAGTGTGCCGTCGCCAAGCTGCCATTCGATAGACGCCGTGTCGGCAATGCCCCGGAGCACCAGACGCAACTGAACCGGCTCGCCGGGGGCGACGTGAAACGGCTCGGCGCGTACCTCGACACTCGGGCGGCCGTCTTCGCCGTGTTCGTACACGCCGACGTCCGGGCCCGAACCGCTCCACCGCAGGTTCACGGGATCGCCGTCCTGCCAGCGGACGGACTGGTCCAGCACAAGCGTCTGGTCGCCGCGGTTCACCTCGACGACGCGCGCTTCGACAGCATCCGCACCGACCCGGATCACATCGCCCGCCTCTCCGGGTATGCCGAAACCGTCATAGAACGGCAAGACGTCGTCTACCGGCAACACCGCCGCTTCGCCGTCGCCCACGGCGCGGGCAAGGGGCATTGCGGCATTGCGCAGCGCGCTGTCCGCGCGCAGGCCGTGGATGTAGTTGGCCGCGTCCACGAAACCGGGGTCGGCGTCTACGTTGCCTTCAAACACGTCAGGAGCGGCTTCATTCGCTGCCTCGACGCTGTACGCGCTGCCATTCCAATCGATGACGCTGCCCCAGCCGGGCTCGGGCCCGCGCAGCGCGTTGCCCCGAAACCGCAGCTCGACGGGACCGCCGCCCGACGCCCGCATTTGATACGAATTGCCGTGCGGATCGTTGTGCGCGAGGATATTGTTCATGAATTGTACGTCGCGCACCTGATCGCCGCCGCGTATCCGAAACCCATAGTGGGCGCAATCGTGAAATACGTTGTTGTAGAACCTCAGAGCCTCGAGCATGCCTTCGCGCCAGGGATAGAGGTGAAGGGGCCCGCCGGGATTGCGGAAAACGCGGTTGAACCGGAATATGCCGCGCTGGACGCAAAACTTGGCGTTCGACGAGGCCGAGCGGCCGCTGTTGTACGCATGCGTGATGATGTTGTGCTCGAACAACACGTCGTCGGTGGTGAAGAACTCGAAGGGACGGCCCCACGCGGCGTGAAATACGTTGCCGCGCACCACCATGCGCCGGTTAGAATCGGGCGGGAAGATCTGGAAAGGTGAGTGGCCCGCGCGGCTGACCACGTTGCCCTCGAACACGATGTTCTCCGAATCGCTGATCCGGGCCATATTGAATGCGTTCTTGCGCAACACCGAATCCTGAACCCAGATGTTTTTGCTGTTCGTGATGTGAAAAGGCATGCCGCTGAAGCCTTTTTCCATGAGACAGTCGCGGATGACCACATGTTCGCACTGGTCCATGCGCAGCCAGCGGCCCTCGCGCCACCCGGGCTCGATATGAAACCCTTCGATGCGGACATGCGCCACGCCGTCCAGATCAAGCGGATAAGCGCTGCTGTCTTCCCCGAGCAGACGCGCGGTCCGGCGCTGCTCGGCGCGAAACACGAGCGGCGCGTCCGCCGTGCCGCTGTTCACGGGCGCCAGCACGCCCGCATAATCGCCCGGCAGAAACACCACCGTGTCACCGGCTTCCGCGGCCTCGCCCGCGTTTTCAAGCGTCGCCCACGGTGCGTCGCGACTCCCCGAGGCGGCATCATCGCCCTCCGGGCCGACATAGTAAACAGTGCCCGAAAAAGCCGAAAACGTGACAAAGAATCCGGCAATCACGGACAGCCAAACCGGCCGTGAGCAATTCTCTCGCATACGATCAATCAACATCATACCCCCTGTGTCTTGTGCAGTCTGCAATCTCAAAATCCTGAGCCGAACTGCCTGAACCGAGCAGCTCGTTACAATGTACCGTTATAACCAACGCGAAACCGTATGACAAACTCGCGCCAGAGGAGGTCGAAAACATCGCGGCGGCGTGCCCCCCCAAGACACAGAGGCTGGATGCAGGAAGAGCAGCATTGAAACCACGATGAAATCATGAGATTCTGAAGCGCGCTCAGTCAGTTCCGGCAGGATGGCATGCGCTTGCACGGTTTACGAGGGAGGAAATCTCATGATGCGGCGGCTTCTTCTTTGTGTCTTGGTGTGCCTGGGGGTCGCGGCGCACGCGGATTTCGACGCGGCCGGTTGGGTCGAACGGTTTCGGCATGAGCCCCCGGAGGCCTACGATGGCGGTTTGGCACCCGCCGTGTCGGCTGAATTGCCGGATTTCACGGTAACGCCGGCATCGCCCGGCGAACACTTGATGCGTGTATCTCTGCCGTTCGCACCGGGCGCGCTGGCCGACGGCGCGGATGTGGAAGTAACCGTCGACGGCGCAACCATGCCCGCCGGGTTGCGCGTGCTCACGCATCACCCGGGAAAACCCCGCTGGGTCCGTCGCGCTATCGTTACGTTTCTGCACACGTTCGACGATGATCGCGCGAAGACCTTCCGGCTTGTGCCCTTCGAGCAAGCCCCCCGCGAGTCCGGCGACGATCTCCAGGTTGGATCGCTCACGCTAACTCTTGATCCCCTCGGCGTAACGGTCGCGTGGGACAACGGCGAAACCTGGCGGGCGGACGTGATCGCTCCGGACCTTACCGGCGGCTACGAACCCCATGTAGAAGTCATCGAGCGCAACCTCCACTACCTTTGGGCACGTCTGCTTGTGCCGGACGCCGAATGGCCGCGCATCATCGAGGTTCGCGCGGACAATCTGGGTGCCGTCGCTGTTCAGGTGCACGTGCAGCGGCGTCTCGATGGCGATGCGTATGCGCCGAATCTGGGTTGGCGCATCGAGGCGGACGCGGATTTCGACGAATTCCCGGCCCATGCGTTCAGGGATGGCGACAGGGTCAAGGCGTTCGCCGCGGGCCGCACGGTCTCTTTTCCCATCGCGCCGCTCACGCGGAAAGGAACAGTATCGGTGTCGGGAAGCACGCTCGAGTATTTGCGGTGCGAAGAAGGCGATGAGACGCCCTTTCAGTCGCACGCATGGCGGCGCGCGGCGGTCGTCATTAGCAATGGCACGGCCTACAACGCCCTGCTCGAACCCGCGCATACCATCGCAATCGACGCGGCCCATTTCGACACGCTCTACGGCAGCGGCCAGGAACCGGACCTGACCCCGTGGCCGGAATTGGCCGCGTTGCGGGATTATCACCGCGACGCCATCGTTGCCGCCGCGCTGCGGGGCGATGATTACGGCAATGTCACCTCGTTCGGGCCGGGGTCGGACGCGGGGGTCTTCGGCATGAACCGTCTGAACCACTGCCCGTCCATCTTCGAAGA
>SLSB01000113.1 GCA_007130675.1 Candidatus Hydrogenedentota bacterium
AGGCCGGCGATGCGCGCATACACGGCATTGGCCTCCTCGGGGTCGAGGCTTTCCCATCCGGGTTCGCCGAAGGTTACGGGAAGCAGGTGCCCGTCTTTGCCGATGACTTGCCGCGTGGGAAGATTGAACTGCCGCCACCATTCGACGTCGGTCTGGTCGCCGAACGTGCACACCATGACGACGCCGGTGCCTTTCTCCGGGTCGGCCTTCGGGTCGGCCATGATCGGCACGGGAACATGGAAGAACGGGGTGACCGCGTGCTTGCCGACATACGAGGCGTACCGTTCATCGTCGGGATGGACCAGCACGGCGACACACGCCGCCAGCAACTCTGGGCGGGTCGTGGCGATCACGAGATACCCATCGGGTTCCTGCAGGGGAAACCGCAGGAAATGATACGCGCTCGCGACTTCCTTGTCGGCCACCTCGGCTTGCGCGATGGCGGTCTGGAAATCCACGTCCCACATCACAGGCGTTTCGTCCTGGTAACATTCGCCCTTTTCGAGAAGCTCGAGAAAGCTTTTCTGCGAGGTCAGGCGGCAGTGTGCGTCAATGGTGGCGTATTCCTGGTCCCAGTCATACGAGAGGCCGAGGCGGGTCCACAGATGGCGGAAGGCTTCCTCGTCTTCCCTGGTGACCTCGTGGCAGAGTTCGATGAAATTGCGGCGGCTGATGGGCAGGGGGTCGCCTTTCTCGCCGCGCTTGCGCGTGAATTCGGGGTCGTAATGCAGGTGGGGTTCACACCGCACGTTATACAGATTCTGCACGCGCCGCTCGGTGGGCAGGCCGTTGTCATCCCATCCAATCGGGAAAAAGATGTTCTTCCCGAGCATGCGCTGGAACCGCACGATGAAATCCTGGTGGCTGTAACTGAACAGATGCCCGACATGCAGCGAGCCGCTCACCGTCGGCGGCGGCGTATCGACCACAAACGTTTCGTCTCGGCCCCGAGCGGGGTCCCACGCATAAAGGGTGCTCTCAGTCCACTCGGCGCACCATTTGTCCTCGATTTCGTTAGCCTTGTACTTCTTCGGGATATTGTCCGCTGGGGTCGGCATGCTCTACTCCTACATCATCCAAGTCATGGTTCAAAAACACAAGGGAATGCATACACAATGCGAAAAAGATCACGAAAGTATAGCAAAACACCGGTGAATGATCGAAATCGGGGCGCGGCTCGCCGCCTGCATCCTCGCTGTGGCACGGTCTCTTGACCGCGCCACTCTTACGACCGTAGGTTTCCCGTTTGTCCCGCACCTTCAGCGCGGTGATGGTTTGGGGTCATGCATACCCGGGGCTGCTATCTCTTCGCGCCTTCGGCGCTCCCGAGATCGGGCTTTGGAGAATCACGAGGTCCTGTGTGCTCCTGTAACGCGCGTCCGCCATCGCTCTCGGATCCTCCTCGGACGCCTGGCACAAGGCCAGGCGCTACAGCCGTCCGTCCCGCGCTTCACGGGAGCACCGCGCTCTTGGCTCTCTTTCCGGTGTAGCGTCCGCCCTTGTGGCGGACGTCCGGGGTTCCAGAGGTCCCGCGCTTCGCGGGAGCAGGCGCTACAAAACTACGCAGACCCGCCATTTCGCTGTGGCGTGGTCTCCCGACCGCGCCACTCTTACGACCGTAGGTCTCCCGCTTGTCCCGCGCCTTCAGCGCGGTGATGGTTTGGGGTCATGCATACCTGGGGCTGCGCCGCGCGTCCGCGCGCGGCTTACCCCCTGCTATGTTGCCGCGCCGTTGGCGCTCCCGAAGATCGGCCTTTGGAGAATCGCGTCTCGCTACCGCTCGAAGGGCGAATCCCCCGCGCTACCTTCCCAGGAATCTTGCCACGATATTCACGATAAGGGTCAACACGACGCTCACGATAATCCAGGTGACAATGGGGAAGTGAAACGATGAGCCCTCGCCTTGGACGTGGATGTCGCCGGGGAGGCGTCCCAGTGGAATGCCCAGTTTTGCGAGCAGCCAGACCAGTCCACCGGCCACGACCAGTCCGAGGCCGAGTAAGACAATCCATTTTCCGACCGATGCCGCGTCCATCACTTCTTTTCCATAGACCCTGGTCAGGAGCTTGTATTGTCCTGAGCACCCGCCCGCGGTGTCAACGCAGGTTGTTCACGTCATCCGAGCCTGGGTTTCCAATTCCGGGCGCAGATCGATGACTTCTCCGGCAGCGCCTGCGCGGTCGAGGAGCAAATCAGTCAGGTTGCACCATCTGTTCGCCCGGTCGAGAATCCATCCGTCCGAAGATATGGCGATGCCGTCGGCGGTTGCCACGGTCTCGTCCACTTTGTTGATGAGGCGAATGTCCCAATCCCAGCCGGCGTCTTCTGCAAGCTGGGCCATCATGGTCTTGAGGCGTCCGCTGTTGGACACGGGCTTGTCGAACAGCCAGCAGACGGATTCGGGGGCAGTATCTTCGAGTGCCGCGCCGATCAACTCGAACGCGGCGCGTGTTTCCGCCACCTTGCGGTAGGAGCCGTGGACACTCGCCATATCCCGCACGCAACTGTCGCGTCCCCGCAGCAACACTCCTTCGGAAAGGATGCTCTCGGCGGTGATGAGCAGGTTGTAGCCGTCGATCACCACGGGTTCGCCGGCCAATTCCCGGACGGGCACCTCACACCGGCGGCGATGCTCGAGTGACCGGTCCGAACACGCTGCCCGTAAAACCGCCCGCCGATGCCGCGAAGTGAGCTGGTAATGGTCGCCCACGAGTTTCAACGCGGCGGCTTCCGCGTACCGGCGCGTGAGCAGGAACGACATGTCGTGAACGGCATCGCGCAGCAGCGGAATCCACTTGCGGGCAAACAGCTCTTCATCACGGGGATGCTTGCCCCGGTGTCCCTGGCGTTTTCCCGGCATGGATGCCCTCCTATCCTTTCGGGCATTCCCATAGTATCTGGATATGCAGCCGCGCGCCAGCGGAGAACCGGCTGCCGGGTATCAATACTGTTTCACCGGCACAAATTTCCCGGTTTGGCCGGATTTGGCGATGGCATCGCAAATGGCCACGGCGTCGCGGCCCAATTCGCCGGGCGTGGCCGAGGGCGATTTGCCCAGGATGGCGTCGACAAATACCTGCTGGCTGGTTTTGACGCTTTTCTTGAGCGGCGGATAGGTGGTCTTTGGCGCCGTGCCTTTGCCGCCCGGTTTAACGATCTCGATGGGATGGGCGGAATCGAAGCCTTGGCGCAACATGCCCTTGGAGCCGTAGACCTCGAAATATCCCGCGCCAACGGGGAAGGTCCAGCTCAACTCGAGCACGCCCGTGGCGCCGTTGGCGAAGCGCATCATCGTCGTTACGTTGTCGGGCACATCGATGTGTTTGAGACGGGTATCGGCATAGGCCGCGACATGGGTGATGGGTCCCGCGACCCATTTCATCATGTCAGCCATATGCACGGCGATGTCTAGAATGAGTCCCCCCTGAAACTCTTTGGATACAAACCATTTGGCACCGGGCGACCAGCCTTTGTCGGGCGTGGTTCCCCCGGCCCGGATGCACCGGACATGCAGCGGGGTTCCGATCGCGCCTTTTTTGACCACCTCGGCGATGGTCACATACAGCGGAAGATAGCGGAGCGACTGGTTGATATGGAGGACGCGTTTCTGGCGTGTTGCGGCCGCGACCATGCGCGTGCACTCGCCGGGAGTGGCGGCCATCGGTTTTTCGCACAACACATGCATATCGCGCTTCAGTGCAGCGATCGTCTGGGCGTAGTGAAAACAGTTGGGTGTGCATATCGTGACCGCGTCCAGTCCGGAATCGAAGAATTCCCGCTCGCTGGTAAAGGCCTGAGCACTAAGATGGAAGGCTTCCTTCAATTTGGTGATCTGGCTGCCTTTGATGTCCAGCAGTGAGACGATTTCTGCGTTTTTGATTCTGAGGTAATGCGGGACGTGGTCCATGTGCGCGATTTTGCCGCATCCGATGATGCCTACGCGTACCTTGCGTGCCATGAGCGGTCTCCTTCATGCGCCGGCGGTGGTAAAGTGTCTCCGTGGAAAACACATCCCCAGACGCGGCTTGATTATCGAGAATAGTGCGCCGATAGTAGCATTGCGTGGCCAGTGCTTCAATTTGGCAGGGATTCACGCTCTGACGGCACCATCTCGTGTTGCTGTCAACCTCTTTCCACAAGAATCGCTCGCAAGAGGATGCACGTCAACTCAGGAAGATAACCGAGGGCCCAGGAAAGTGTGGTTTGTATGTCTCAAAGCTTTGAGGCTCGCCGTGGGTTTAACGCCCTTCACTTCGCGCCAGTATCAAGGAGAGCTTCGAGGTTGCCTTGCAATTCCATGCATGCGTGGCGGCCCGTACCTTCGTACAGGACCTTTTCTGGGCGCAGCGACGCCAGCCGGACTGTGACGGCGGATGTCATGGTTTCGGCAACGCGTTCGAGCATGTCACGCTCGTAGGGTGCGCGGAGTACGGCTCCCTCGGCTTTTTCTGCATCCACGGTGAGGCGGTGGGAATGGTTGCGGATACGCAAGTGCAGGTGGGTCTCAGAGAGCGACAATTCCTCGATCCTGCTCCGGTTGTATGTTGTGAACCGGTGGAGTGTGCCGTCGAGAAGAAATCCCACGAGGAATCCTCGAAATGTTCCCGTCAACCAGGGGATTAGTGCTACTGAGGCCGTGACAGATATGCCGGGCCGGTCGAAATGGTTACTCTGGGTCCACACGTATCCCTCCGGAAACGAGCGTCCCCAATCTTTCTCAAGGTAGCCGCGGCCTCCGTCGTACGCGATATGTTCTCCGTCGATTTCCAAGTGCCCGGACAGTGCATGGTCCAGGCTCAGAATGCCATGGTTACATTGCATGAATGGGATGAATGCGTAGGGCCCCATGACGCCCGGCCAGTACCAGGTTACTGGCCAAGGGTATGGTTCTTGAATACATACGGAGCCGAGAATGCGCTGTTCATGGCCTGGCTGGTCCGAGTCGATATCAATGCGAATGTTTTGGGAGCCGAAAGTGTTGTTTCCAATGCATACACTGAAACGGCCGCGGTCGGCCTTAAACGCTTCCAGGGGATAGCGGTGATACCATGAGCGCCCTGCTCGCCCATCGAGGAATTGGATGAAGGCATGGGCGTCATCGCCCAGGAATACCCCGGGGATGAAAGCACAAGGTTGTTGGCCCTCGCGGTCCACCAACTTGAAGTACCACCCTTCGAAGAAGGCCTTGCCCTTGGCGAAGATGTGGTGATAGTGGAATTCGTCAGGATGCCAAATGGTTCGAATGTGTCGCCACATGGCGTAATATTAACCTACCATGCGTAAAACTTCTATAAGAACCTTGAACGCCTCTAGAGCGATGTCACCCGGTGTTGTTCGCGCCAGCGGCGCACCAGGAATGGGCACGGTGTTCGCGCGGGCGTTTCCATCTATCTTGCCGGCGCTTGCTCTTGTGGGAGCCATCGTGCTTTGCCCTGAGTCTTTTGCGGGCGTGGCCCACGGTGCTTTGCCTGCCGAACATGTCGATAGAGCTCCGCCGCATGCGGCTGATGATTCCCAATGGTACTTTATCTTCATGGGTCAGAATCTTTACCCGAAGCTGGAAGACGAAGAGCTTATCTCGAGGTTCTTTGACGCTCCCATGGGCGCTGTTACGTTTGGTTACCGCAATGTGAAGACCTTTGGTGATACGCGCGACGATTCCATGATGTGGGCTCCGCAAATTGGATTGGGGAAAGACATTTCTGACCGTTGGACGGTCATGTTTATGGTGGGATACTCGGCAGGACGGGTGCGCACGAAGGGAACCTATCTCAGTGTGCTTCTCTTACCTCTTCATGTCGATTTCGAAATGACACGCGGAGGGGTGTACGCAGTGCTCGGGGCGGACTACTATCCCTTCGGAATGCCGGAGCGCAGGGTTTATTCGGGCTTATGGAACCGCCTTCGGGCCGCGAAGCCCGTAATGGGCGCGCGCGTTTCGTGGGCCTACAATACGTTCGATGCAAAGATAAAGGTGGGGCCTTATCCGTTTCCAAACATCATAAACACCAAATTGTCCATGGGGTGGTCCATCCAGAATTTCTATCCCAACATTGGCGTCGAGATTCCGACGGGAAAGCGAAGCACCATCGCCTTTACTGGGTCGTACAATTTTGCCACGGACGAAAGGCAGAATCTTTCTGGTCCGGCGTTCAACATCACGTGGAGATACTATCTTAAGCATCGGCCTTTCGGTGCGGGCGCGCGCGAATGAGCGTCAGGACAATGCTCGCGCCAAAGTAATACGCCACATACAGCAGGCTCCAGTAGCGCAATCCCCAAGGGTCTCGGGGATACAACACGAGCAGAATGATCATGCAGACGCCCCAGAGACACGTCAGGAGCAGAGTCAGTGTGCCCAAACGACGGGCGCGGCTGGGATACAGGTATTTGATCGGCACAAAAACCGCCACGGCCAAGAGCCATACTGCTGCCAGATTGAGCCAATGCGGCCATGCCAGCACGTGGAGGTAGAAGACGGCGATGTTCCAATAGCAGGGGAACCCCTTGAAGTAGTGGTCTGCCGTTTTGGCCTCGGTCTGCGAGAACTGATACGCGGAGGCCAGGATGATCGCGCTCGCCGTCAGCAGGCGCATTCCCGGCGGAACAAGGCCGCTGTGTGCGATGAACACCGCCGGAACGATCACGTAGGTGAAGTAATCGACGAGATTGTCGAGCAGTGCGCCGTCGATTGCGGGCGCAAACTCCCTGACCCGTGCGACCCGCGCGAGCAGACCGTCTATCGAGTCGATACACAGCGTAACGGCCATCCAGAGGAGCGCCGCCTTGTAGTGCCCTTCCGCTATTGCAAGCAGGGCGAACAACCCGGCCACCGCGCCAAAGGCCGTCAGCGCATGCACCAGCCACGCAGCGATGATACGTCCAGATGAATGGTGTGATTGCCCCATAGTGTTCCCGTGTGTCTTTGCCGACGCTTGCGCCCCACTATACCAAATTGATCAGGGGCGGTTCGGACCGAATCCGGCTGGTTGCTCTGAATTTGGGAATTTCCAGGCCGCTGTGGCGCGGGTCGATATCCCGGCGGGTGCCGCGTATAATCGACACAGTCGATTGCTTCAAGGGGACACGCAGCGCAAGGAGGGTTCTTCCGTGCAAGGGGGGCTGGTGCTGGCCGATTATCTGATCATCGGCGGATTCTTCGCGATTATGCTCGGCATCGGCGTGTATTTTTCCGGCAAGATGAAGGACCTCAAGGATTTCTTCTGCGGGGGTAACCATGTGCCGTGGTGGGTATCCGGCGTTTCGTTATACATGACCACGTTCAGCGCGTTTGCGTTCGTGTCGTATTCGGCGTTGGCATACACCGAGGGACTGGTCTGCATAACCATCTGGTGGCTGACGGTGCCCTGCGCGGTGTTGAGCGCCCGGTTCTTCGCGGCGCGGTGGCGGCGAATCAACATCACGAGTCCGGTCGAGTTTATCGAACGGCGGTACGGCGCTTCGTTCAGGCAATGCTTCTCATGGGCGGGCGTGCCGCTGATTGTCGTGGATGACGCGCTGAAGCTCTTCGTCATTGGCACCATGGTGACCGTCAGTCTCGGGGTCGAGGGCGACTGGGCCATGCCGGTCACTATCGTCGTGTGCGGCACCATCATGCTGACGTACACGCTGCTGGGGGGACTGTGGGCGGTGATGATCACCGACGCGGTACAGTTCGTGGTGATGGGCGCGGCGGTGCTGGTGCTGGTGCCGCTGGTGTTGATTCAGGTGGGCGGTATTGCCCCAATTTTCAGGGACGCGCCCGAGGGTTACTGGAACTTGACCAGTAGCGCATATTCGCTCTGGTGGCTCCTGCCCTTCACGCTGATGCAATTCCTCGTGTACACAACCAAATGGCCGATTGTGCAGCGGTACTACTCGGTCGAAACAGATAAAGAAGCGCGCAAAGTCGGATATACCGTGGGGTTTCTCACGTTTGTCGGGGTCCCGTTGCTCTTTCTGCCCGCGTTTGCGGCGCGGGTGTTTCTGCCGGGCATCGAAGACGCCAACACGGTGTACCCGCTGGTCAGCAAGACGCTCTTGCCAGTGGGGCTGTTCGGCATGATCATCGCGGGGATGTTCTCGGCTACCATGTCCATGCTGTCGAGCGATTACAACGCCGTGGCCTCGGTTGTCACCAACGACATCTACAAACGGCTGTTTGCTCCAAACGCTTCCGAGAAATCGCTGGTGCTGGTCGGGCGTCTCGCCACCCTCGGCATAGGCCTGGCTGCCGTGGGGATTGCGGTTCTTCTTTCGCGAATCGAGGACCTCCGCGACCTTGTGCAAATCATGGCCGGGATGTTTGGACTTCTGTTGCCGCCGGTGGGCATTCCGATATTCTTCGGTCTGCTGACGCGGCGTGTCTCGAATCGGGGCGCATTGGCTGGATTCTTCATGGGCGCAGGCTGCGGCCTTGCGGCATATGTGCTGAGTCTGTTGCCGGCGGAATCGAGCCTTGTGGTATTTGTGGTGAATCTGCTGCCTTCCGACGTCGTGGCCTTGTATCCCGAAGGAACAGGGCTCGCTTTTCTCAGCAGCGTGCAGTGGATGGCCTGGATAACCGCCCTGCCGACCCTCGCGGGTGTATTTGGAGTGAGCAAACTGTTGCCGGACGGTCCCGCGAAGGCGGCTGAAGTGGCCGACTTTCTCACGGGCGCCGAGACCGCCACCGCGCCCGCGGTCACACGCGTCGGCTTCTCGCGCGACGCCGCCGCGGCCATCAGCATTATCGGCGCGGCCACGGGTTTCATCGGACTGCTGCTCGCGGGTGCGGTGGTTATTACGGGGTACGCGGCCGAAGGCGTTTATTCAATTGGCGTGGGGGCGGTCCTGGCTCTGCTTGGATTCGCGGCGTGGCGGTACGGCAAGAGGGCTGCGTCGCGTGCGCCAGCATAGGAATGTGTGTAGAACTAAGGCCCAGAGATAGAGTCAAGAAAACAGGAGAAGAAGAACCATGAGACTTGCACGGATTCTGGACGCGAACAGTCAGATGACCTACGCTGCCGAACAGAGCGACGGCCGTCTGCTTAAGATCGAGGGCGATGTGACCAGCGGCGAATCCCGCATTACAGACGAGGAAGTGACGCCCGCGCACTGGCTTCCGCCGCTCGATCCGACCGCGATCCTCTGCATCGGACTGAATTATCAGAAACATGTCGAAGAAGGCCGTGCGTCAATTCCCGAACATCCGGTGTTGTTCATGAAGAATCCCGCGGCCGCGACGGGCCACGGGGAACCCATCAAACTGCCGGACGTCTGCAGCGAAGAAGTGGACTACGAAGCCGAACTGGCCGTGGTCATCGGAAAACCGGCGTACAACGTCTCGAAAGAAGACGCGCTCGGCCATGTGTTGGGCTACACCTGTGCGAACGATGTCTCCGCGCGCATCTGGCAGTCGAAACTCGGCGGGTCGCAATGGTGCCGCGGGAAGGGCTTTGACACGTTCGCGCCGCTGGGGCCGGTATTGGTGACGCCCGACGAAGTGCCCAATCCAAATGCATTGGCTATCTCGAGCGTACTGAACGGCGAGACCGTGCAATCCTCGAACACGAAAGACATGATCTTCGACGTGCCGACTCTGATCAGTTTCCTGTCGGAAGACACCACGCTGCTTCCCGGCACTGTGATCCTCACCGGCACGCCCGAGGGCGTGGGCTGGGCACGCGACCCGAAGGTGGTGCTCAAACCGGGCGACACGATCGTTATCGAGATCGAGGGGCTCGGGCGTCTCGAGAACCCGGTGATCGCGTAGCGGCGTGGAAAAATGGGCCTCGAATTCGGCTTTTCCGCCGGGAGCGTGAGTTGA
>SLSB01000143.1 GCA_007130675.1 Candidatus Hydrogenedentota bacterium
GGAACAGCTCGATGAACGAAAGGACATTGTCCACCGAATAGGTTTCCCAGTAGTCGTAGTACTGCTCGATAGTTGCGGCCGCGGGACCGAACGCCGAGAAGAATTCGTCACGTATGCCGGCGATATCGAGTTCCGGGTCAGTCATGAGGCGCAGGTGCAGATAGAGACGCGGACCTTGTGTCGCCCATTGCCCGGTGAGCGAATCGAAGCGCGCGCCTTCCATCCCGTGCCGGTACGCAAACTGGAAGAATTCGCCCGACTGCCATGTATCGAAATGCGGAAGGACATAGCCGTCGTGGAGGTAGTTGGGGCGGTATCCTATGCGGATGCCCGTGCGTTTCCAGCCAAGCCACTGTTCCTCGACCCACTCGAGGGCCTCGCCGGGCATCGGGAACCACCTGAGGTGCGGATCCTGCCACTGCACAAACTCGGCGTAGATGTTTTTGTTGAGCTGGATGTCCAGCACCGGCGCGGTGAACTCGTTCTCGAATAGAAACGAGCCCGAGACGCGCACGTGTGGGTTGCGTTCGGCCGCTTTCTCCTGCATGACCTTCCAAAATCGCGCATACCGATCCGAGGTGGGACCCGTGAACGTCTCAGCCGTGCGCGTGTCTCCTTCGTACATCGCTGTGGCGAACCAGGGAACCGTTTCGGGCTGGGGGCCGTCCCAAGCCCGGCAATTCTCACAAATGCAGCGGCCGGGCCGGTCCACCGAACCCAGGCGCAGCCAGCTTTCGCCGTCCCATTGCTCGAGGATATGCTCCTGCAGTTCCTCATTGGTGATGCACATCTCGACCTCGGAAAAATCCGGGTTCGGGTGGCCGCGAGTACCGTCGGCGCGCAGCATGAACCACTCGGGATGCTCCTCTCCGAACCGCCGCCACCAGCCCGAGAAGGTATGGCCCGTCGGGGGTTTGGCGTCCATGCCGCCCATGCGGTGCCGCCGCAGAAACACGTTGAGAGCGTTGGCGTAGTCAACCAGCACGTCCCGGCTGAAGCCGAGGCGGGCGTCAATATCTTCGTGGGCTTCTGCCCCGCCAATGAAACGGCGAATGGGCGACCAGACCAGCTCGCGGAAGTGCAGTGCGGGCGCGACGGTGCGGTTGATGGCCGGAATCTCGATGGTGTCGGTCCGCGGCACATAGACGCCCAATTCGCCGGGCCACAACCAGCGCACGCCCGCCGCTTCCCCGAGAAACTCATACACGCCGAACAGCGTGCCCGCATTCGGGTTGTTTGGGTCGAACGGATCGCCGTCGTCTTCCCGGCCCACGATAAACAGGTCGTTGCCGACCGAACGCAACACAAACGTCTCGCGCGGCAGCCGGTCCGGGTCGATATCCTCGCGCAGGGCTTCCTCTGTTGCGCCAATGTAGACGCGGGTGTGCACGTCCATCGGGACTTCTGGTTCAGACAGAATCTCGAGGCGCACGCCCGTAGCCTTCTCGACATGCGCAACCAGCTCGTCGGCGGCATACCGGGCGGTCGCAGTTGCGTCGGCGGCAATGATCACCACCGCGTTCGCCTCGCCATTCTTGACCAGACTCACATGGGGCGTTCCAGCAGCGGAAACAACAGTAAGCAGCGTCGCAAGCACGGCAGTCATGAGCAAAATCCCCTCTGTTTCGGCCCGCATTTTCGCAAGGACGGACCACAGCATCTCGATGCGATTAGGTTCATTGTATCCATGTTGACTGGCATTGTGAAGGCGGAATCAAGGGGAGCCATTTGGAGTGCGGTGGCTTGCCGCCGCTTTGGTTTCGCCCGGCTTGCCGGGCGGGACATCATGGTGTGGTCTGCGAGTGCCTCCGCGGCGGCACGGTCCCGACCAAGCCGCTCTTCCGACCGCAAGGTCTCCAACGCCCGTCTCCGGTCGTAGCACGGGCATCTTGCCCGTAGAAGACGGCTATGCTGTGTGTCCCGCGCCTTCGGCGTTCGGGAGCCGCCCTTGGCTTGTGCTCCGGTGTAGCGTCCGCCCTTGTGGCGGACGTCCGGGATCCCGGACGTCCCGCGTGACGCGGGACCAGGCGCCACAAACCCACGCAGCTCCGCCTGTTATTCTCCACATGCGGGTCAGGTTTTGTCCGTTCTTGAGAGTGCCGCAGGCACGTCATACATTAGCCCCGGATGGAAATCCGGGGAATGGGCATCCACACAAGAATCCGAGTCCCGAAGGGACGGCAGAGCCGTCACATTCAAAATCAGATCAGACTCGCATTGGATGTTGTTCTGCCGTCCCTACAGGGACTCATTTTCTGTTGAGATTCCTTTTCCCCGGGTTGCCACCGGGCTGGATTCTACCGTGCCTTCGGCACTCCCGGAAGCGTGACCGGGGCCCGCTGCGGCACGATCCCGACTGAGCCGCTCTTTCGGTCTCCAGCGCCTATTCGCATCCGCGATACTGCCGGAAATGGTCACCAGATGACGTTCACCGCCGTGCAGTCTACTCTGCCACACCATATCGGTAATTCCACCGCCGGTTGGGGGCGGTGTCGCCGTTGACGCCAAGTTCGTGAACCCCGTCAAAACTCTGGATGTTGTCAGCCCATTTGAAATCAAACGCGGGAGCGCCGTCGGTCTCGCCCACGAGCGCACGGGGAATGGCGAGTTCCATACCGTTGCCGTTGACGCGGTATTCCGACGTGCCGAAAGGTTCCCAGTCCCCATCTTTCCATGTCTTGACGGTTGTTTCGGTATCGCTGGTTACCTCGAGGTTGACGATGTAGTCGTAGCCAAGCCAGCCGGTTGAAGCGTCCTGATCGATGTCCAGCAACAGCAGCATCCAATAGGGATCAGTGTGCGGCGAGATCGGCTCAGCCGTTTGCACAAAGAAAAACAGATATTCGTCATCGTAGGCGGCTTTGGAAATCACGAAATCGTTGCGTCCTGTGTCATTCCGGTACACGAGGTCCCCGTACCCGGGATGGTCGCGGTGCGTCACGTCGCCGATGGTATCCCTGTATTCAGGTGTAACCTCCTGCCAGTCGTCAAATTCGCCGTCGATGACGATATCGCTTGGACCGTTCGCGGTGGGCCGCGGCCGTGCGCCTTTGAACCGGCGGACCCAGCTTGCCAACTGGTAGTAGTAGTTGTCGGTATGGCCGCCGCGCATGGGCTCGCAGTCGCGGCTGTACTCGTGATTGTATTGGTCCACAAACAAGCCGCCGGGATAGTAACAGTCGTCGTCGGTGTAGATGTGCCATTCGGTGTAACGGCCGGCAACCCACTCGTTCCACCCTGTTACGAAAATGAACTTGGGGTCGACCTCCATTGCGCGCCGCCACTGTTCGTCGAAATTGAGTCCCAGATTGACCGCGCCCTCGCGAAGATCCTTGGCGCCGTTATGCCAACTGCGGCCCATCGCGCCGTCCTTGTGGGCCATCGGGGCGGGGCCGGGCGTATCCGGCAACGCATTCTGGGCAACACCCACGCTCATCTGCTCGGCCTCGCCCGCGCTGTTCTCGAACACATGCTGCGGATGCACCTCGAGCCAGCTCCACTGGTCAGGCCCATCGGGTCCCATCCAGTAGTCGGGCATGGGCCGCCGGAATGTGAAGAAGTCGAGCATTTCTTCGTTCTCGATGAACATGGTGTTGGCGAGAATCAGCGGTTTTCCTTCCCACATGAACCAGAGATCACGCCAGAGGCCCGGTTTGTAGAGGTCTACCCAGAACCGGTTGATCACCTCGGTAGGATCCCAGAACGGCGTAATGAAACCGATGTAAGGCGTGCGGTTGCCTTCCGCGCGCATGGCAGTATATTCGCGGCAAAGAGCCTCGTATTCATCCTTCCACGTCCAGGGGGGATTCGTCGTGTCGAAGAAGACGACGTCGATCCCCGCATCGGCGAGCATGCTTGCGTGCTTTCGAATGACAAAGGCGTCCGTCATCTGGTAGTACCCGAGTTCCGGCTCGCCCCAATGGTGCGCGGCCCTTCGTTCCGGCCATTCGACCACGCCATCTCTGGCGGTGGCGAGGATCTTGGTGTTGTCGTACGGACCAGCCCGATTGGCCGTATGCCAGGTCCAATAGAAAATGCCCACCCACTTCTCCGGCCTCGGGGAACCCGTCTCCTCAAATCCGGGCACTTCACGGCCCAATGCGTCGGTGGCCACCCAGGTATCGGCAAAGGTGTCGGCGTCGGTGTAAGGCGCACCGGCGAACGCTTCGGCGGCAACCGGCAGACACGCTCCCATCGCGAGTGCGCCAATCGTGAGTAGAAGTCGAAGTGAGACAAGCGTGACCATAGATGCGCGTGTCATCGAACGATCCTCCTGTGTACGCTGACCGGGTCTCGTGGCGGGTATCAGTTGTCCGAATGCACGGTACGTTATTGCTCGCTGCCGGTCAAATCCGGCCGCGCCCCGGTCATTTTACGTCTTGCTGGGCGGTCTGTTCGGGAAGCATGCTCGGAAGGGAGCCCGAGGCCACGATGGCCGGACGCGCCATGTATAAGAGTCTGCCGCTTACGGCCGCCCCGGCAACAACCACCAGGATGCTTGCGACAATGGCCGAGGTGTAGCTGGAAGACAGGTCGTACAGCCAGCCCCCGAGCCACGGCCCGGCAATCGCGGCGGCTCCATAGGCCAGAAACACCACCGGGTACACGCTGCCGACCCGCTCGGGACCGTAGCGCCAGGCCACCTTGGACGCGTACACGACGAAACATGCGCCGAATCCGAAACCAATCAGACAGGATACGCTCACGACAACCACGGGCGTGGCTGGCAAGCAGACCAGCAAGCCCAGCCCCGCAGACAATACGCCCAGCGAAAGCGGGATGATGCGATTCCCCAGCTTATCCGCCGTCCACCCCCATGTCACGCGGCCGGCGAAATTGCCCACGGCAAACGCACTGATACCGGCTGTCGCCAGAAGTCCAGACGCGCCACGGGACTGGAGAAGCGGATTGAGGTTGCCGATGACAAGCAATCCGGCGAATGTGCCGCAGAACATCCCCACAACCAGCGCTTGAAAAAACGGCTCGCTCAGCAATTGACCAAGCCTGGGCGGCAGTTTCGGGCGGGTGAGGGCGCACGCACTCGGCACGCGCAACACGGCCGCCGCGCATAGAATAGTGACGCCATAAACCAGACCAATCCACCGAAACACATCCAAAACATCCACACCCCGCACAAGCAGCACCTTGGTCCACGCGGACAGAACGATTGCACCACCGCCAAACCCGGCCATTGCAACGCCCGTGACGAGGCCACGGCGTTCAGGAAACCACTTCATGCAGATCGTGAGCGGGCACACGTAACCGAATCCCGTGCCGATGCCCACGATACACCCGATGCCCAGGAACAATACCAGGAACGAGCCGCCGGACAGCGAGGCTGTCAGGTATCCCGCGCCAACCATTACGCCGGCAATGCCCGCCACGAAACGAGGCCCGCGCCGCTCCAAAAGCTTGCCCGCGAAGATCATCGAAACCGTGAATACCGCGATCAGAGTGCCAAAGGTGACTTGCGTCTGCGCGGCGCTGAATCCCCACGTTTCCTGCAGGGCGGGCACGAAACTGCTCCACGCATAGAGTCCGCCGAGGCATACCTGAATGAGAACGCATGCGGTAAGAACGCGGTATCTCATGCTGTCTCTCGCCCCGCGCCAGTGTTCGGGAAATATGGGTTCTGCTCAGCCATGGTCCGCCGAAACCTTCAGAATGTATTCCGCCGCCGCGCAGATGTCCGGTTTAATGACCACATCAGGCAAAAGCTCATTGCGGTGGTTGGGACCGTGACCCGTCAGGACATAGACGCCGCGGCCGCCCACGTTGCGAGCGAATTCGACATCATGCGGATGGTCGCCAACGGTAAACGACGCAGGCAGATCTATCTGGTATTGCTCTGCCGCCCTGTGCAGGAAATGGGGCTTCGGTTTGATGCAGGGGCAACCATCTTCGCGAAGGTGCGGGCACACAAAGACATCCCTGATGTGAACGCCAGCCTCGGCCAGCCGCCCAACCACGTACCCGTTGACGCGCTCGGCATCTTCCTCCGTGATTTCGCCTTTCGCAATGCCCGACTGGTTCGTCACGATGAACAGCACAAACTCTTCCTGCAATCGCTTCAGCGCATCGAACGCCCCGGGGATAAACACCGCCTGGGAAGGCGTGCTCAAGTGCCCGCCATCTTCGATTATCGTGCCGTCTCGATCCAGAAACACGGCTTTCGGCATGCTATTGCTCCACCGCCAGTTGCGTTATCGCAAGTCCGCGCATGTTGTCTACTCTAGTGACGCAGAACAAATCGGGAAAAGGGTCGCAGAGGGTCCACGGTCAGGTAGCTCTGAAAGCAGTTGCCGCTCTTTCAACCGGGCCCAATTTATACCACATTTGCTCCGCTGGCTGCAATTTCACGAGCCGGGCATGCAGCCAACGGCGCGGAAATGGGCCGACCCGGCCCACAACCTCGAAGACGGATTTTCAACAAGGGCTGAAGGGTTCGCCATCTTTGGAGTGCGGTGGCCCGCCACCGCTTTGGTTGCGCCCGGCTTGCCGGGCGGTTGATCGCGCGTAACCGCGATTCGATCAACGTGACGTTCGTCTCAAGAAAAGCGGCGGCAAGCCATCGCACTCCAAGAATGCAATCCTCTGTATGGTATGACCTCGACCGCGCCATACCTCCCTACGGCCGTGGTTCCACTCTTACTGTTGCTTATCCGGCGATGTGGATTTGATCATTGAAGCGGCCTGCCAGACAGGACTATGCTTGTAACACGCGGCAGACAAACGCGAAGAACGACGCAGCGCATAGGCGAGCGCCATGATTGGCGAGGGAGGCAGCTATGTGTGATCACTGTACGCGAAGAGAGTTCTTTGGAATGACCGCGGCGACCGGCATGCTGATGGCCGGTGCGTCCTGGACCCACGGCTGGGCTTCTCAGGTCCCGCGGCCCCAACCGCGCGGAAACTCGCGGATTCTCGTCATCTTCACTGGCGAACCGCGTCCGGATGACCGAGATTGGGGGGCCGACGCCGGGCAAATCGACGCGATGCGAAGCCATCTGACCGGCGCGCAGGAACGCCTCGGAAACATCGAACTGGTATTTGGCGAGTCGCGCAGTCCGCAACAAACCGAAGAGCTTCTCGAGAATGCCGGGCCGGGTGCGCCGGTTCTCGCGATCAACGTGCAGAACTTCGCCATGACTCGCGTGATTCAGCCGGTGCTCGCGGCCGGGCGTCCCATGGCCGTCTTCTCGCTGCCCGCCAGCGGCCACGATTGGATGTATGTGCCGCGCTGGCGCGAAGCCGGGCACCGCGTCACGCTGATGCCCACCAGCGGCTACCACGAACTCGAATGCGCTCTGCGTGTGCTGCGCGTGGTCCCCATGATGCGGCAAAGCCGCCTCCTGCTGTTTCCGCCCGCCCGAGGCACCGCGCAAGCCTGTTCGCCCGACGCGGTCAAAGAGCGCCTGGGCACCGATGTGGTCGCCGTCGAGGAGAGTGTCTTCGACGAACTCATCACGACCGCCGATGAAGCGGCCGTCCGCGCCGAGTTCGACGCATGGACCAACGGCGCGAAGGAAATTCTCGAACCCACCCGCGAAGACATCGAAAAAGCCGCCCGCGTCAGCGTGGCGCTCGACCGCCTTATGGAGCAGGAGCAGGCCGACGCCCTCGCCATCGGCACCTGCATGGGCTGGCTGCCCAAGGGGTTCCCGTGCCTGGGCTTCACGCGTCTGCGCGACCGGGGCATTCCCGCCGCCTGCGAAGGCGACATGGATTCGGTGCTCACCATGCTCATGTTCCAGTACGCCTTCGACAAACCGGGGTTCCAGGGCAACGCAACCTTCGACACCTCGCGCAACGCACTGTGGACCGCCCATTGCACCGCGCCATTGAAAATGGACGGTCCCGACGGCGAGGCGGCGCCCTATCTGCTTCGCGGGCATTCCGAGGTTGGCGGCAGCGGATGCGTGCCCGAGGTGCAATACCGTCTCGGCGAAGAGATCACCCGAGCCAAACTGGTCAACCTCGACACAATACTCCTGTCCGCGGGCAAGATCATCGACGTTCCCGAGCGGTCCGTGCACGGATGCCGCACCCAGATCGTCACCGAAGTCCGCGACGCCGCAAAGATGGCCGCCAACTGGAGCCTCGCGCTCGACACCGAAGACGCCATGACCCTGCTCCACCGCGTCGTCATCTACGGCGACCACATACAAGACACGCGCCACCTCGCCAACCTCATGGGACTGAAGGTCCTCGATGAGGGTTAACAGAGCGGCGATTTCACGAATAACCCGCAAGTGGTTTGCGGGTTATTCGTCCTTGCGCGTGGCGTCTTGCAGCGTGAGCCAGTCCTTGACAAGGGCTTCGGTCTCCATAGTGACCGGCACATTGCCTGCCGCGGAAAGCTCGCCTATCCTCCATCGTCCATGGTGCTTCTCGATGAGCAGGGTGGCGCGCTCCGGCTCGAGCACCCGGTACAGGAACGCATCTCCGGCCGCCAGGACTCTCAAAAACCCAATAACGCAGTTGCGTTGGCGATTACCTTCTTCTTCGACATCACCAGGCGTTCGTATGGCACGAATCTCGGGCGTGTCCGGCAGCGGCGGGTCGGGAAAGGGCAGGTCGCATTCTTGGATTTCTTCCGTATGCAGAAAATAGCAGTATGTTGAACATGCGGCATGAAACTCGGACGGCTTCTTGAACACGCGCCGCTCATGGCGGTCGCCGTACCGGCCGCGGAGCTTTGCATAGGTCTCGATATGCCGCTTTGTGAGTGCTTGTCTGTCTTCTTCTTGGTTATTGCCCACGTGTTCGAGGAATCCGTTGCTCGTCATGCTCAGGGTTAATGGGCACGCGGCAATCTCGGCGACTCCGGCGTTTACGCGCGGCAGAAAACTCATGCGCTTGATGGTTTCTGGATTTCGCAAGGTAATCCGCAAGGCATGGACAATGGCCGGGGTGCATGCGCTATGTGGAACACGGCCGATGACGCGCACCATTGCGTTCGAAGGCGTCTCGAATCCCAGCCGCTCGAGGATTTGTCTTCTGGGCAGGCGCAGCACCGTGTCCAGACC
This sequence comes from Candidatus Hydrogenedentota bacterium, assembly GCA_007130675.1. Taxonomy (GTDB): domain Bacteria; phylum Hydrogenedentota; class Hydrogenedentia; order Hydrogenedentales; family SLHB01; genus UBA2224. The sequence continues at coordinate 9,030 of SLSB01000143.1, forward strand.
GTCAGGAGTTGCGGCAATCGGTAGCCAAAGCTTTTTCGTGGCGACCATATACCCGAGAAGAGGGTTCGTCTCGAGCAGTTCCATGATGTCGGGACACCGGCTTATGCAACGCAGCAACGTGAAGTGCTGGTCCGGGAATTTCGACACGGTTTCCAGCACGGATGCCGGAATCACCCCGAGAAACACCTCGCGCTGCCGTATCCGCTGGGTGAGCTGCGAAAGATAGCGCAGACTGTGCGGAACGTGATCAGATTCCGGCAACGGAGCCGCCTCTTTGCACATCCGTGCCACAGCATCTGGATAATCGAGCCGCAGTTGCTTGATAAGCGCGTCGCGTGTCTCCTTGAGAGCGGTAAGGTTGATGTCGGCACCGCACGTCCCCGCATCAACCCACTCACCACGTGCGTTCTCTTGCAGAAACACCGGATCCGGCCAGAGCCGGATAAAGAACCGGGTCCCCGCTCTTTCGCGCAGGAAACCCGATTCCAAATCCGGCGCATTGTGTCGCTGTGCTTCACAAACCATAACTCACGAGGAAATGCGCTCGAGGTCCGCGGCCAGACGCTCTTTTTGATCCGCCGCTTCCTTGGCGGCCTCATCGAGCACCTGTCTGACGAGGTCCCGCGCATCTGCTGCGTCCGCGTGCTTCTCGGCAGCGTCCGCGAAGATCCAGAGAAACCGGCCGTGATGCGAGCCGATTCTCTGTTCTGCACAGAACA
>SLSB01000502.1 GCA_007130675.1 Candidatus Hydrogenedentota bacterium
TCGGAGTAGGCGGGCTCGTTTGGTTCAGCCGCGCGCCACGCTGGTTTTCGCGAGTAGCGCATAGGTGAGAATGCGCAGCGAACACAGCATGAACAGGGCGATTCGAATGCCCAATTCGCCTTCGGTAAATCGATCCGCGAGGCCAATGAGCAGTAGCATCACAATGACGCGGCCGAGGGCCAAAGGAACTTCCCACGCACCGATGTATTCGATGCGTTGGTGGGGTTGTTCGGCGGTATTGGCGATGGCGTCCATCCGCAGGCTGAAGTGGGCAATGCCGAATAGCGGGGCCGCTGTGGACCGTAGCAAGCCGAATATCAGCAAGGTGAAGAGCGTCAGTTCGGTGAACATGAGCGTGCCCGCGGCAAGCAGCATGACCACGCCCCATCTCATGTACTTGAGACGGCTGCGGGGGGTCATGGTGCGTCCCACTATGATCGACGTCACAATGGCCGCGATGGCTTGAATCGAGGCTAACGCGCCGACATTCAACTCGTTCTCGGACTTCATATACATCAGCAGGCCGAGCAGGAACGTAAAAATGTTGAAAGTTCCCGCAATCGTGAAGGCCGCAGCCATGATAAGCCGCCAGTCGCGCTGGTCTTTTCCGGGAAACAGGGCGCGTCTGAGGCGGTATGGCCGCCGCTGGACATCGCGGGGCATCCAGAAACTCAACACAAAGGCGGAGACATAGCAGATAATCGCCACCGTGAACACCAGGTAGTAGCCGGTGAGGTTGTCGCTGGCCGTGGCAATCAACGCGCCGCCTACGAGAGGCGCGGCGAAGCGCACGATCCCCGAGAGCGCCTGCATGAATCCGAAGTAGCGCTCACGGTTGCCGTGTTCGGTCACGTCGAAATCGAAGACGTTTACGCCAGACCAGTAGAAGCCCCAGGTCACACCCAGCAGCGCGCCGAGGTGTACCGCATAATCGGAGCTGCGTTCGCGCAACATCAGGAGCGTCAGGTAATAGGTTGCGTAGAGGAGCAGGCCCGCGCGGTACGGATAGAGGCGGTCCCAGCGCTGTGCCAGCCAGCCCGACGCGAGGAATATCACCGGGGTTACCGCGAACACCGCGAAATAGTGCCAGCAGACCACGCTGAAATCTTGCCGGATGCGCCAGAAATAGACGCTCACGAAGATTTCACACAGGGCACTGGCGGCCGTGCACAATCCGTGCAAGGTCAATGCAACGCGCGCTTGGGGATGTAACCGTTTCGCAGTCATGGCAGAAGAAAGAGCTTACTCGAAGACGCCGCGCGGCGCAAATCTGTCCGTGTTTCCGTGTCCGTGCTAACGCAGTCTCGGGGGCGCCGGGGCACTACCGCGTTCAGGCCGGCAAGGGATTCTCTGGAGGCACGGGTCAGGTGTTATTGCGCATCCTGGTCTCTGATGCGCTGGATTTCTGCGACAGTTTCGGCCACGAAATCCGGCGAGACCGGGGTGGTATCCAGAACGCTGAAGAACATGCCCGCCTCTTCTTTAAAGTCTTCGAGCGTCTTGATACACGCACGGATTTCTTCGAGTGAGGCGTCCGGGCATGTGAATCGCAGTCCCAGCCGCCGCATCAGGTCTTCGGCCCATGCGGGGTCGTTGTTTTGCAGGCGCGCGATGATGAAGATGCCGAGTCCGACCAGGTCGCCGTGGATGAAGTGGCGGCCGGTGAGATGCTCGAGGTTATAGGCGACGATGTGCTCGGCGCCTTCTTCTGGCCGGCTGGTGCCGATGCGGGTGCAGAACTCGACCTCCCGTCGGTAGAGTTCGACGATGGTGTCTATTCCTCGGGGGGATACGGCGAAGATCTCGTCAGCGTTGGCATCAAGTTCCTCGAGACATTCCCGGGCTGCCTTTGCAACGTCTGCGTGGAAGGCTTCGCCGTTGTGGCGGTGCGCCAATTGCCAGTCGTGCAGAGCCGTGTGGATGCTGGCAATGTCTCCGGCGCCCGCACGGTTCAGTTCGGGCGGGGCCTTCTGAATCAGGTCATAGTCGATGATCATTTCGCGCGGGAAGATCTTGCCGACGTATTTGACCACGCCGTTCACGCGCACGCCGACGGCGTCCGTCAGGGGGGCATCGACGGATACGATAGTGGGCACGAGCACCATGCGGCAGTCGCGTTTCCACGCCAGGAATTTCGCGGTATCGCAACACGAGCCGCCGCCGATTCCGACGATGGTATCGCAGGCGGGTAATTCGCGGTCAAGGCGCTCGAGGGTCTCCAGTTCCATGTCCGTAACCATGTGCACGGTGCCCGGAGCCCACGCACAGGTTTCCTGCAGCAGCCGCCAAGGTTCGTCCATGGTGATCACGGCGACCGTGCCTTTGATATTTGCCAGTTCCCGTGCGGTGCCGTGTCCTGACCGGATTTCCGGCGGCATGTATTGCATTGGTCACCCCTTCCCTCGGTCTTCGTTTGGTGTGGCAGCATATTTTACCATTCCTGTGGGCGCTACTAAAGTTTGAGCTCTCCGCCGCACACATTTCGCCGGGTTTTCCGGGCTGTGACTCGCGTGTATCCGCAGCTCGATCAATGCGTGCGCGTCTCGAGAAAAGCGGTGGCAAGCCAACGCAGTCCAAAGATGCCCAAACCATCAGCCATTATGGGAAATCTGGCTTCCCAGACTTTTGGCCGGGCTGGCATATTGCCGCGCCTTCGGCGTTTGAGAAGGCTATTTCGGTGCGTGTTTTGGCATCGGCGTGGGGGAATGGTGTATTCTCGAAGTTACCGCAACAGATGCGTAAATCGAAAAGCAGGAAACCGGTCCGGCCTTGCGGCCACGGCTGGCAGCCGCCGGACCCAACCCTTTCGGGTGATTACATGAACGAAAAACTGCCGTCTGGGGCCGATTCCCTGAGGGAGGACCGGTTGACCTATTTCCCCTTCGGTCTGCACCTTTCTAAACGCGCCGCCGAGACGTTTCAAGTCGGCTCTGTGCTCGCACGTGTTCGCGCCTCGGGGGGCGGGCACGTTGTGGATGCTGTTCAGGAGCTGGCGTATGCGATAAACACCCGTCGCCTGGCTGAAGCGCCTGGCCGTCCGCAGGTTCGGCCTGGTCATCTGCTCACCGCAGGCCTTATCCAGGACCTCTTTCGGCATCTTGTTGACATGTATTGCTTTGATGAATGTCCGGGTAGTATGAGCGCGGGGTTGGCAGTCGTAAGCGCGTCGCGCGGCCTGGAAATGGTCGCCCGCCCCATGCAGGTGTTCCTCGAGTTATATCCGCCGCACAAGGAAAACCAGTTAGAAGAATACACTGCGGCGGTCGGTGCCTCGGCCAGCATGGATTCGCAAGCGCACTATGTGCTGTCACGCGAGTTGATCCTGCTCGAACTGGCCACGGACAATCCCGCCATGGAGCCGTTGCGCGAGTTGTTTGACGACACTGATCTAAGTCAGCGCGCTCCATACCGGGCAATGGTCGGGAATCTCGAGAAACACTTCGAGCACCAGCCGCCGTTCATACGTATTGGCAAACCGCTTTTCACGTGCTTGAGGGCGCCGATTCTTGCATCCCCGCATTCACTCGAGGGGCAATTGCGGTATATTCGCGAGCACTGGGCCGGTTTTCTGACGGGGTCGTTGCTCGAACGGTTGACTTACGTCGAAGACATTTTGAAGGAGGAAACGTTTGAGCGCGGATTCGGGCCTGGCCCGTCGCGTGTGCTCGAGTTCCGGAAACACGCGCTGGAGGGGGGCGCGTGGGATTATCCCGAGCCGGAGCGTTTTACCGTTGACCGCGATTGGATGGCCAATGTGGTGCTTATCGCCAAGTCGGTTTATGTCTGGCTCGATCAGCTTTCGAAACACTACCGCCGCGCCATCCGGCGCCTTGACGAAATCCCGGACGAGGAGCTTGACAAGCTGGCCCGGTGGGGGTTCACCGGACTGTGGCTTATCGGGATCTGGGAACGTTCTGAGGCCTCGAGGAAGATCAAGGAGCGGATGGGCAATCCCGAGGCCGCGGCGTCTGCCTACTCGCTTTACGACTACGTCATCGCCGCCGACCTGGGCGGTCAAAAGGCGGCCGAGAATCTGCGGCACCGCGCAGCCCTTCGGGGCATTCACCTCGCGTGTGACATGGTGCCGAATCACGTGGGGATCTATTCGAAGTGGGTTGTTGAACATCCGGACTGGTTTCTGCAGCGCGAGCACCCGCCATTTCCTGCATACCAATTCACTGGTCCTGACCTTTCGTCTGATCCCCGGGTGAGCGTGTATATCGATGACGGCTACTGGGAGCGGCGGGACGCGGCAGTGGTGTTTAAACGCGTGGATAATCATACCGGTGATACGCGCTATATCTACCACGGCAACGACGGCACCAACATGCCTTGGAACGATACCGCTCAGCTCAACTACTTGATTCCTGAGGTGCGCGAGGCGGTCATCAACACGATCATGCACGTTGCCCGGTGTTTTCCCATCATCCGCTTTGATGCGGCGATGACGCTTGCCAAACGGCACTATCAGCGGTTGTGGTTTCCGCTTCCCGGGGAGGGCGGGGCGATTCCTTCGAGGGCCGAGTACAGCATGACGCGCGCGGAGCTTGACCGGCATATGCCGCAGGAATTCTGGCGCGAGCTGGTTGATCGGGTCAACGCCTATCAGCCCGATACGCTGCTGCTTGCCGAGGCGTTCTGGCTGATGGAGGGCTACTTCGTCCGTACGCTGGGGATGCACCGCGTGTATAACAGCGCCTTCATGAACATGCTTAAGATGGAGGAGAACAGCAAATACCGCCAGACCGTGAAGAACGTTCTGGAATTCAGCCCGGAAGTCTTGAAGCGTTTCGTGAATTTCCAGAATAATCCCGACGAACTGACGGCCATCGAGCAGTTCGGCAGTGGCGACAAGTATTTCGGCGCCGCTGTCATGCTGGTGACCATGCCAGGGCTGCCCATGTTCGGCCACGGCCAGATCGAAGGCTTCAGCGAGAAATACGGCATGGAATACCGGCGGGCCTATTGGGACGAGCCCGTCAATGAAGAACTCGTGTACCGCCATGAGCGCGAGGTGTTTCCCCTTCTTCGCAAACGGTATCTGTTCAGTTCGGTCCAGCACTTTGCGCTTTTTGATTTCGAGACCGAAGACGGATATGTGAATGAGGACGTCTACGCCTATTCGAACCGGGCGTACGGCGAGCGTGCGCTTGTGCTTTACAACAACGCCTATCACAGCACGCGGGGGCGTGCGCGGCTGTCGACGGCTATCAACGTGGGCTCGGAACAGCAGACGAATCTTGTGCGGCGGACGCTTGCCGAAGCTCTCGAGCTGAGCACGGATTCCGACACATATTATGTCTGCCGGGACCACACGAACGGTCTGGAATACATCTTTCCGTCCACCCAATTGGCTTCAGAGGGATTGTACGCAGAGCTCGATGGGTACCAGAACAAAGTGCTTCTCGATTTTCGCGACGTGCGCGACATCGATGGTTCCTGGGGGGTTCTTGCGCGGGAGCTGGCAGGGTGCGGTGTGCCCAATATGAATGCCGCGTACCGCGACGTGATTCTCAAACCGATGCGTGAGGCGCTGCATGGGGCATTGCGGCCGGCGCTTCTGAACGCGTTACTGACGGGCGGCACGGAGGCGTTGTCCGGGAGCGAGGCCCGGCACGAGTTTGTCGAGGCCATGGAACGGTTCCTGTCTGTTTTGCAAGAGCAGATGATCGCGCCGATCGAGGTTATGCCGGCTCTGCGGGATATCCTTAAGGTTATTGACGATGTGCACCGGTTGCACGACCAAACCGATGTCTTCGGTGTTGAGGAAGATATTGCAACCTATCTGCGCGACACGGGCCGGGAGTTGGCCGTGGCGCCCGAGGTGGTGTGGGGGGTACCGGCTCTCTGGGCGGTGCTGGCGCCGCTGGGCGAGGTGGTCAGTCAAAACGAAGTGCAGGCCCGCACCGCTGCCTGGATGGACGAATGGCCCGTGACGCCGGTTGTATATGGGGTGTTTCAGGAACTGGGCCTCGAGCACAACGGGGCCACGCTGCACACCGAATTGGTCAAGCTGATGATCCGGTACAGCAAATTGCCGTTGATCCTCACGGTGAGCGAGCGGGCCGAGCTTATCGAGCAGATGTTCGAGGATCCCATCCTGAACGACTATCTCTTCATCAATCAGCACGAGGGCAAGCTGTGGTTGAGCAAGGAACAGCTCGAGACGTTGTTGTATTGGCTTTTTTTCTGCGCTGTGGTCCGGATCGTGGGCGATCAGGTCCAAGTTGTCGAAGATACGGGCGAGGCCATTCACAACGCGTATCACCGGGTCCATGAGATCCTGGCGGCCGCGGAAAGTGTCAAGTATCAGGTCGAGCCTTTGCTCGAGCTGCTCTCGTGAGGGGGTTTGCTTCCTTTCCCGCCGAGCTGGGCGTGCAGTAGTTCGAGGAATGCCCGCTCGGCTTTTGTATGGTAGGCGTGCCTTCGCTGGATGACGCCAATGCGGACCCGGGGCAGCCCCGGTACGTTTACGGTGGCAAGCTGGGTGTCCTCGGGGGTGACCGCTACCCGCGGAAGAAAGGCAACGCCGATGCCCTCGCCCACGTAGCGCTTGATCACTTCGAAGCTGCCGCTGTCCAAGACCACTTGCGGGTTGAAGGCCTCGCGCGAGAAGAGCGCATGCAGCACCGCGCCGGTGCGTGTGTGGTGATTGAGCATCAGGAAGGGTTCTTCGCGCAATTCAGATAGATTCACCCGGTTGCGTGCCGCCAGCGCATGATTTGCGGGTGCGACAAGAACCAGTTCCTGCTCGAATAGCTCGCGCTCGATGAGCCCTTCGTTCGAGATGGGGAGGGTCACGATACCCAGGTCCAATTCGCCGCGGGCGACCTGCTCCGCAATGGCCTGAGACGGACGGTTTACCATGGTCAGATGGGTTTGCGGCATGTTCTGCGCAAATAATCGAACGACTTCCGGCAAGACATACAAGGCCGTTGTGTCGCTGGTGCCCACGCGCAAGTCGCCTGCCTGGGTTTCGTCGAAGTCCTCGAGCTCCCTGGCAAGGCTCTCGGTCTCGTTAAGGATGTGCCGGGTTCGGTCGTACAGCAAGCTTCCCATCGGGGTGAGGCGGCAGGTCTTGCGCTCGAGCAGAACGTGTCCAAGCTCTCGTTCGAGCGACTTGATCTGCTGGCTTACGGCCGGTTGCGACCGGTGAAGCCGATCCGCTGCCGCGCGAAAGCTCCCCTCCTCGACTACGGCGCAAAAGCACTTCCAGGCCTCGATATTCATGATAAGTTCTCCTTATTGTATCCATTATAACATTTCACTTGCATTATGACATCCGAGGGGGTATCTTGACACTACACTGCGCGGCCCTAGTCTGAGAGGAGCATCTTATGGATTCCCAGAAGCCTGGCTTGAGCTATCGCGATGCCGGGGTTGATATTGACGCGGCGGACGAAGCGTTACGCGGCGTTAAAGAGATTGTGAAGAAGACTTTTACGCCGGGTGTGTTGCGCGATATTGGCACATTCGGCGCGATGTTCCAGTTGGACTTGGCGAACATCAGGGAACCTGTGCTTGTATCGAGTGTCGACGGGGTTGGCACCAAACTGAAAATCGCTTTCGCGATGGGCAAGCATGATACGGTGGGGATCGACCTGGTGTCGCACTGTGTGAACGATATCCTGGTTCAGGGCGCCAAGCCGCTGTTCTTTCTGGATTACCTGGCTTTCGGCCGGCTTGATCCGAAGGTCGCCGTTGAGGTCATCACCGGTCTTGCGAATGGCTGCCGGTATGCCGGATGCGCCTTGATTGGGGGTGAAACGGCGGAAATGCCTGGGTTGTATGACAAGAGCGAATATGACCTTGCGGGAACCATTGTCGGACTGGTAGACAAGAGCCGGATCATTGACGGGGCGGCGATTGAAGAAGGCGATCTGATCATTGCCTTGCGCTCGTCGGGACTGCACACCAATGGGTACAGTCTCGCGCGCAAAATCTGTTTCGATATTGCCGGTCTCGGGTTGAACGATGCGCTTCCCTACGATGGCCGTCCGGTGGGTGAGGCGCTTCTTGAACCGCACCGCAGCTATTCGAAGGTCATGCAGTTGGTGCTCAAGACCGCCGAAGTCCGGGGTATGGTGCATGTGACCGGCGGCGGCATCACGGACAATTTGCCCCGCGTGCTTCCCGATGGGTTGGGGGCCGAAGTCAATCTTGATGCGTGGGAAGCATCACCGGTTTTCCGTTTTATGCAGGAAACGGGTGGGGTGGCGGATGCCGAAATGCTGCGCACCTTCAACATGGGGGCGGGGTTCCTCGTGATTGTGTCGGAAAGCGAGAAGGACAAGGCGGTCAAGACGCTGTCGCAGGCGAGTGAAGAGGTTATGATGATCGGGCGGGTTATCCGCGGAGAAAAAAAGGTGTATTACACAGGGGCAATTCGCTATGGCACATCGGATTGAAGTCGGCATGAAGACCGGGTTGCCGGACCCGGCCGGAGACGCCATCCGGCATCAGCTCGCCGAGGATCTCGGGGTGAATGTGGAGCACGTCCGCGTGGTGGACGTCTATACCATCAACGCCGCGCTCAGTCCGGACGAATTGGAGCGGGTGCGCACTGAGCTGTTTACCGATCCGATCATCCATGACTCTACGGCGAATGCCTCGCTGGCGTCGGGCTACGACTATGCGATCGAGGTGGGGTTCCGGCCGGGCGTTACTGACAATGTCGGCAAGAGCTCGACCGAGGGCGTCGCCGATACACTTGGGCGCAGTCTCGCACTTGGTGAAGCGGTCTACAAGTCATCGTTATATGCGATTTCCGGACCCGTAACCGCTCAGGATTGCGAGCATATCGCGCGAGACCTGCTTGCCAATGAACTCATCGAGCGGTGGGTGATCAAGTCCCGGGACGAGATGACCGCGCTGGACGGCCAGTCCCTGCTCGGCCTGCCGATCGTAACCGAAGCGAGCAGCGCCGAGGTGCAAGAGGTCGATTTGAACCTCGAGGACGAACAGCTAACGCAGCTCAGCCGCGACAAAATGCTCGCCCTCGAGTTGCGCGAAATGAAGGCCGTCCAGGCCTATTACCGCCAGGCAGATGTTAGACAAGCGCGGTCGGCAGCGGGATTGCCGGAAAATCCCACCGACATCGAGCTCGAGATTCTCGCCCAGACGTGGTCCGAGCACTGCAAACACAAGATCTTCAATGCGCTCATCGAGTACACCGATGAGGGCGGCAACACGCGGACCATCGACAGCCTGTTCAAGACCTATGTCAAGGCGACGACGGATGAAGTCGCCAAGCGGGTCGACTGGCTCGTGAGCGTATTTCATGACAACGCCGGGCTCATTCAGTTTGACGAGAACCACCATTTTGCGCTCAAATGCGAGACCCATAACAGTCCTTCGGCGCTGGATCCTTACGGCGGGGCGATTACGGGCATTGTGGGGGTCAATCGCGACATTCTGGGTGCGGGCATGGGCTGCCGGTGCATCCTCAATACCGATGTCTTCTGTTTCGCCTCACCGTGGTACGACGGCGAGGTGCCGCCGCGCCTGTTTCATCCGCGGCGCGTGTTGCGGGGCGTTCATCGCGGGGTGAAAGACGGCGGCAACCAGAGCGGCATCCCCGACGTCAACGGTGCGATTGTGTTCCACGAGCGTTTTCTCGGAAAGCCCCTCGTATTCTGCGGCACGGGCGGCATTATTCCCCGAACCGTCGCGGGCAAGCCGAGCCACGAAAAAGGCGCGCGGCCGGGCGACCTCATTGTTATGTCCGGCGGCCGCATCGGCA